>NZ_CP015348.1:1522500-1822500 GCF_002109325.1 Sporosarcina ureae
TATCCATACTGTAACAATATCTCCGGATGCTACTACGTCTAAAGGATGCTTTACAAAGCCATTTTTCATTTTAGATATGTGTACTAATCCATCTTCTGAAACGCCAATATCTACAAATGCACCAAAGTCCACTACGTTACGGACAGTTCCTTGTAGTTCCATACCTTCATGCACGTCTTTGATATCGAGGACATCTGCTTTCAGTAAAGGCTGAGGATAATCATCACGTGGATCGCGATTTGGACGCTGCAATGTTTGAATAATATCTTGAAGCGTGATTTCCCCTACATCCAACTGTACAGCAAGTTGTGCAATATCCACTTGTCCAAGTGCAGTTGTCGCTTCTTCAGTACCTAACTGAGACTTAGTAAGTTTCAGCTCTTTCAATACCGCTTCTGCAACTTTATAGCTCTCGGGGTGAATCCCTGTCGAGTCAAAACGTTCTTTTGATTCCGGTATACGCAAGAAGCCAATTGCCTGTTCATAAGTTTTCGCTCCTAGTCTTGGGACCTTCTTCAATTCTGTGCGTTTTGTAAACTTCCCTACTTCTTCTCTCGCTTTGACTATATTCTCCGCCACTGTTTTAGATAGGCCTGAAACATATTGCAACAACGACGATGAAGCAGTGTTGACATTAACCCCAACTCGGTTAACCGCTGTTTCTACAACAAATGAAAGTGAGTCCGTTAGATTCTTTTTTGCTACATCGTGTTGGTATTGCCCAACGCCAATAGATTCTGGATCTATTTTCACAAGTTCTGATAACGGATCTTGTAGTCGGCGCGCAATGGATACCGCACTTCTCTGTTCCACTTGTAAGTCTGGGAACTCTTCCCGCGCTTTTGCAGAAGCTGAATACACACTTGCCCCCGCTTCATTAACGATTACATACGAAACCGGCTCTTTCACTTCCTTAATTAAATCCACGATGAACTTTTCCGTTTCCCGTGACGCGGTACCATTACCGATCGCGATGATGGAAATCGGATACTTTTTAAGCAAATCCAGAATTACTTTCTTGGATGCATCTTTCTGAGGTTTCGGCGGATGCGGATAAATAACAGAGATATCTTGGAGTTTCCCTGTTTCATCTACCACGGCTAGTTTACAACCGGTTCTGAACGCTGGATCTACACCGAGTACTGTTCTACCCTTTAGCGGCGGTTGCAGTAATAGACTGCGCAGATTCTCGGAAAATACATGAATAGCTTGTGTTTCAGCCTTTTCAGTCAGGGCTGTACGAACTTCTCTTTCTATTGAAGGAGCGATTAGACGTTTAAATGAATCTTCTAGCGCTTCTTTTATATAAGTTGCTGAAGTAGAAGGGTGTCTTTTAAGATACGTACGTTCTAAATCACCGATAATGCGATCTGTAGGGAAACTTACGCCTACACGCAATACATCTTCTTTCTCCCCGCGGTTAATAGCTAGAACGCGATGAGGTACGATCTTGTTAAGAGGTTCTTCATATTCATAGTAGTTTTCGAAGACTTTTTTTTCATCTTCCGCATCCTTTTTCAAGATTGCAGTTAACTTCCCAGATGCCCATGTGATTTTACGTATTTTCTCACGCATCGTTGCGTCTTCCGATACTCTTTCTGCAACGATAAACTTTGCTCCTTCTAGAGCATCTTCTATTGAATGGATTTCTTTTTCAGGATTAATATAAGTTTGCGCAACAGTCTCAATGTTCGCAGACGACTGTTGCATGAGTTGGTCAGCCAGTGGCTCTAGACCGTTTTCAATCGCAATCATTGCCTTCGTACGTCTTTTTTGTTTATAAGGGCGATATAAGTCTTCGATTCGTTGCAATACACTCGCACGCTCTATCTCAGCTTTTAACGTATCGTCCAGTTTACCTTGTTCTTCTATTAAACGAAGAACTTCTTCTTTTCGCTGTTCAAGCGATTTTATATAATGATAAGCATCTTCAATATCTTTGATCTGCACTTCATCGAGTGAACCCGTTGCTTCTTTTCTATAACGCGCAATAAAAGGTACTGTGTTGCCTTCTTCCAACAATGCGATAACGCTTGCAGTTTGGCGTTTACCAATTCCTGCTCGGCTTGCAGTTGCCTCCATAAGATCTCTTGACAATTTAACCACCCCTTCTTCTTTCCATATAATAGCATGTTTCGAAAACAGTTTCCTTCTGCAACCTTTTATTTTTTGACACAAAAAAGCCGCTTCAATTTAATGAAGCAGGCTAGCTGAGATGAATGTGGCATCATCGTTATCTTCAATTGTACCTTCAACTTTTTTGTACAATTGGTACGGAGTAGAGTTTTCTTGTAGATACTTTTTAGGACTGCGTAAGTTTACGCCATCAGAATGAAGGAAGAATCGATCATTCTTATTATAAGGATATCTTTGCGTACGCGGTGATTGTGGTCTGCCCGATAGATATCCCATGACTGGCAAAGGATAAATCATCTGACCACTTGATTGCAGGATATAGATACGGATGTTACCAACACAACTATATTCCAGGGTTTGTTGTTCGAAATACACTTTTACAATCCCAACTGCAGCACCTCGTTTATGCAACATCTTTTTATTGCAGCGGTGCAACAAATCGTCAGGTGATTCATGATGATAGAGTTTTAAGACTTGTGGAATTATTTCAGCTGATTCTTTCGCTTCTGTTCCACTACCCAAACCGTCTGCAATAGCACAAATGAAATAATCTTCTTCTGAATGAATGTAGTATGCATCCCCAGAATCTTTATTACCCTTTTTGGACTGTTGATATATATATGCCTCTACATAGTCATTCTCAAAAGTTTCCACTAATTTGCACCACCACTCGTTAAGATTACTTCTTGCAACTTTTTAATCGCTTTACGTTGAAGACGCGAAACGTGCATTTGGGAAATATCCAGTAATTCTCCAGCTTCTTTCTGGCTCATCTGATCGATATATGTATACTGGATAATCTGACGTTCCCGTTCACTTAGAACGTTTAGGGCGTTTAATACAAGCATGCGTTGATCTGTTTTTTCAAAACCGTCATCCGTCTCACCAATAATATCAAGCAGTGTGATCGTCCCGCCCTCTGAATCCGCATCCAAAGTATGGTCAATTGACAGAGCTTGATAACTTCTGCCCATTTCCATCGCTTCAAGAACTAATTCTTCGTCGGTACCTAGATATTCTGCTATTTCATAAACCATTGGTGAACGTTGAAATTCAGTCGTTAATATTTCCACGGCTGCTTTGATTTTCGGACCCAATTCCTTAATTCGGCGCGGCACGTGAACAGCCCATGTCTTATCACGAAGAAATCGTTTGATTTCCCCGATGATTGTCGGCACAGCAAACGCTTCGAAGTTACGTCCTTGCTCAGGATCGTATCTTCTAATTGCGCCTAAAAGTCCAAGCATTCCTGCTTGTACAATATCCTCATGGTGTGATTGCCCGCGTGAATATTTGCGCGCAATAGAGTGCACCAGTCGCTCATAATGCAGGACTAGTTGTGTTTGTGCATGGTCGTCATTATTCTCCTGATAGTCATGTATCCATTGAATGACCTGTTCCTTTGTTTCGTTATCACGAGAAGACTGTTGATTTGACATGGTCTTCTCCCCGCTCTCTGCCCAAATATTTGGTCATGAAAACAATGACACCCTCCCCGTGGTCAACTTTGACTTCGTCCATTAAAGTCTCCATCAAATATAGTCCTAAGCCACCTTCTCTAAGAGGTGATTCTTCATTCCAATCTTGATAGGGACCGACCTTTTTCTTCGTTTCTTCAAAATCGAAACTTTGACCATGATCCGTGACGACAATTTCTAGACGATCTTTATAAAGGGCGCAGCCTAAAATTACTTCACCTGTTTTTTCGTCATTGTACGCGTGCTGGACAGCATTTGTTACCGCTTCACTTGCAGCAATTTTCAAATCTTCAATTTCATCGTATGTAAATCCAATGCGGCTTGCAAGCCCCGATATGGCTAATCGAGCTACACCAACGTATTGAGGTTTTGCCGGAACTTTTATTTCGATGTAATCAAACGCTTGCATTATCTTCGCCACCTTTAGACTGTTCTATCTCCATAATCTCACTAAGGCCAGTAATTTCAAACAATCGATAAAGGCGTTGGTTTAATCCTTTGATAACCAATTTTCCATTGTGCGCTTTTACTTCCTTATAAAATCCAACAAATACACCTAGACCAGTACTATCCATATAGTTGACTTCAGACAAATCCAATTCAACTTCAATTCCTTCAGCCAAGTCTAAATTAGTCAAATGCTCTTTTAGCTTTGGTGCTGTATATATATCGATTTCACCGATAACCTTAAAATTATGCACAAGATCTTTATCCACTTGCTCAACTTGTAAATTCATTTCGCCACCCCGATCGATTTCTCTATTTTCTTAGAATGTAAAGCGTAACCTAACTTGCTATACACTCCTTGTTTTATACCCATTCCCTTATTTTCTAAACCTTTATTTTGTTTTTTTCAAAATAACTAGAGTAAAGTCATCATGCAATTCATAATTCTGCATTTTAGAGAGCTCACTAAATAAATGATCTACCATGGTTTGAGCACTTTCCGCGCGTACGTCACATAGCAAATCCTGGATGACATCCATTTCTATAAATCCTTTTTCCGTTCTCGTTTCTGTTACGCCATCTGTCATGATTGCGACGAAGTCACCATTTTCAAGACGTACTGTACGTTCTTCGTACTTTGCATCTTCTTGTACTCCTAGCAATAACCCTTTGCTCTCAAGCAAACTAAAGTTATTCTCGGATGCGCGATAAAATAACGCAGGTTCATGACCAGCAGATGAATGGCGGAACACAGAGCTTTCCGTGTCATATTTTCCATAGAACATAGAAATAAACATCGTATCGGCAATACTTCGCTCCACCATTTTATTGATGAAGCTTAGCACTTCGGAAGGACTTCTCTGTTCATATCGCAAACTGTCCATCCCAAACTTGACCATGGACATATGCATAGCAGCGGACATACCCTTTCCGATAATATCTGCTACCGCTAGACATACCTCATGTGTATTATCATTCAGGAAGTAGACATAGTCCCCATTCATTTGCTTAGACGGCTTTGACGTCCAGCCTATATCTAGACCCTCGACTTGGGGGGTCGTTGTCTGCAACAACGTATTTTGTACACGAACCGCAATATCCATCTCTGTTTGAATGATTTCCTGTTTGCGAATCAAACTCTGATGTTCTTTTAGTGCTAGTCCATAATGAATCATCATTTCAATTAAAAAGTCGAACGAAACACTCACGTCAGATGGCAGATCCTTAATCAGTTGTTCAATTGACGTCTTATGAATACTGATAACATCTTCTGGCGCGATATCCTTTTCTATGAAGCTGCGGCTGAATTGCTGTCCCAAATAGAGATCTTCTTCTCCTTTGGAGTGCAGATAATTCTCCAGCATTTGTTTATACTGCTTACCCGCCTCCTGTGGCAATACCCTTCAACTCCTAGTGCAACCATTTCGTCGCTGTAATAGTGGTTCCTATGCCCACTTCTGTTTCCACACTAAAATCATCCATTAACCGTTTGACCCCTGGCATACCTGCACCCAGTCCTCCTGAAGTCGTATACCCATCTGTCATAACTTTTTGCAAATCAGAAATTCCCGGTCCATCATCGGAAGCTGTAATAATTAAGCCTACACGTGGACCTACTTGAACAGATTCTATTTCAATTCTGCCTTTTCCTGCATAAAGATATATATTCCTTGCCAATTCACTAATAGCCGTCGTAATTCTAGCTTGGTCAACTGTCCCAAAGCCAGTGCTCTTCGCCTCATTACGGCCCAATTGTCTAGCAGCAACTATATCCCATTCTGTATTGATCTCTATAGAAGACCTGTGTTCCATGGTCAGGCCTCCAATTCTCTAGTTAATTTCTCTAGCCCATTCTCTAGATCTAATGCTGTGGTTACATTCTCTAAACGTATACCTAATTCAATTAGTGTAATGGCTACAGAAGGCTGAATGCCTGTGATGACAACTTTCGCACCCATAAGACTCGTCATATGAATAACATCCCCAAGAACTTTTGCGATGAATGAATCAATGAAGTCGATTGGTGTCAAATCGATCACAACGCCGCGTGCAGATGTTTTATGCAATTGATTCAGTAAATCTTCCTGGAATTGTAAAGCTGTCTGATCATCAAGCTCCACTTGGATAGATACAATCAATGTGTCTTTTAGCTTTAGAATCGGGATTCGCATCTTCATACTACTTTTCCTCCTCCACAATTGTCCGCCCTGTCATTTCAAGCGCTTTTTGCATGCCTCTGCGTAACGTACTCGTTGTCGAGAAATCTGTCAGATTAATGCCTAGCGTGACAATAGTCTGCGCAATCTCCGGACGGATTCCGACTAGCATACATTTCGCACCGACTAAACGAACGGCATCAGCCGCTTGAATAATATGGTGTGCAACCATCGTATCTACTACCGGAACACCCGTGATATCTAGCAATACAACTTCAGCACGTTGCTTGACAACGCCTTCTAGTAGGTTCTCCATGATCAGTTTCGCACGTTCCGTATCAATCGTACCCACTAACGGCATGACAGAGATCTTGTCAAATACAGGAATCAACGAAGCCGAAAGCTCTTGCAATGCAATCTTCTGCAAAATATCTGTGCGCTCCCACTTTGTAGAGTATTCATCGATGATGCTTTCCCTTAATGGATTAATCCAGTTAGAGAAGATATTTACACCTTCGCGTAGATTGGTATCTTTCAAAATCCCCGTTTCAAAAAATAAGTTATAGACTACTGAAGAAAACGTATCGATAGCACGGTTGATAAATTTAATAGACCAACCAAAATGAATGATCTTTTCCGTGAACTCGTCCAATCGTGCCTTGTCCACTTTTTCGCGGGTAGCTAGATTGGAAGTCATAAGTTCAGTGAATTCCCTACTCGTCGTTGCCACCACCGCAGCTGGCATTAAGTCCAAAAAACGCTCATCAGCATTTTCTTTCATTTCTTCTACCCAGCGCATTGTAATTGTATCTATATTCTCGGCTATTCCTTTTCTCATGACTTCATTCATCGTTATTTGTTCCTCCCTACATCTTCAATTATCTCTATTGTATCGAATTTCTCTACAAACTACATGTTTTTACTCATTTTTTTAAAAATCAAAAAAGTAAAAACACTATAACCGGTTGGCTATAGTGTTTTTAAGCAGCCATTGGTTACTAGCACCATCTGCAATAAAAGTTATTAGAATATGTATGCTAAAATTTAATAAGCCCGAAGCTTACTTGCAATGCTTCGTCGACTTGTTTCATTAACGCATCGTCTAAGTGAGTTATTTTGTCTGTGAGCCTTGACTTGTCGATTGTGCGGACTTGCTCGAGCAGGATGACTGAATCCCGCTCGAATCCATGCCGTGCCGCCGTAATTTCGACATGTGTCGGCAATTTTGCTTTTTGTATTTGTGCAGTAATGGCTGCTACAATAACGGTGGGACTGAATCGATTACCGATATCATTTTGGATGATCAGTACCGGTCTAGTTCCACCTTGTTCAGAACCGACTACAGGTGACAAATCTGCAAAAAAGACGTCTCCGCGTTTAATTGCCAACTTTTCATCCTCCGCTGACGCAACGTTCCACGGTATGCTGAGCCTCAAATTCCGCATATAAACATTCTGCCGCTATGTTGAGGTTGATCTGCGACATTTCCACATAACCTCTAATCATGGCTTCACGCAATAAGGAAGCTTCACCATTTTCGATATGTTTCACATCTGTCATATAAACGAAATCTTCTTGCACTTGCTCCCATTGAAAGATTGCGTCTTCATTTTGCTGTTGCAATCTGGTCGAGGCTATACTAAGTATTCTTTTATCGTTTTTATCCGTACGCAAATCGAGCACCTCCGACAAACCCATCCCTTTATTTCTATATCATTTCTATCTTACCATTTATATTGGAATATGAAAAGACAAGGATTTGAGTGTTCTGACAAGAAATACTAGTTTGGTCAGTAGAATGTCGAATTGTATGGACATTGCGTCATATATTAAGCCAGATAGTTTCGACCTTTATTACGTATAGACTCTAGGTATTCGTGTGGAAAACGTTACAGCTATTTCATAGGGTATTGTGTGTAAGCGTTCAGACCATTCTTCTATAACTATTTCTTCGTTGCCTTGTTTGCCTATCAATACCACTTTTTCACCTTCAGGATATTCACAAGGTAATCGGATCATGCATTGGTCCATACAAATGGTTCCGACAATAGGTACCCTTTTACCGTCAATCAGTACTTCCTGACCATTTAACGAACGCTTCAATCCATCTGCGTAGCCTATTGGTAATGTAGCAATCCATTCTCCTTCAGCAGCTTCATACGACCCACCGTAGCTAATTTTTTCACCAGCCGTCATTCTTTTCACATATGCTACTTCAGTTTCAATCGTCAATGCCCGCTCGAGTTTAAATGGTAGTTGCTTTGCTACCGTATCGGAAGGCGGGATGCCGTATAAACCTATGCCAAAACGAACAGCATCTAGTGCATAATTAGGAAACAGTAATGCCCCTGCACTATTTGACGCGTGAACGAGACGCGGCTTTTCAGGCAAGCGATTCACAAGGTGCATAAATCGTTCAAACTGTCGCCGCGTTGGCTCCCGATCATCTTCATCAGCACGTGCAAAATGAGTAAAAACGCCATCTATAGTTAGACTAGACTGTTGAATGCATTTCACTAATTGAGCAAGTTCTTCTTCAGTTCGTACTCCAATTCTACCCATTCCACTGTCGATTTTTACATGAATTCTACATTTATTATCAAACGGTTGCTGAGCGTTTACTTGTTTTACCCAATTCGCACTTGTGACCGTTAAAATAATACGTTGTTGCGCCGCTATCGCTGCAAATGAAACTGGCGAAACCCCTAGCACAAGTATATCGGCAGTCGGTTGTGTTTTTCTGAGCGTCATCGCTTCATCTGGCGTGGCAACAGCGAACATTTCTGCTCCCGCCTGCAATGCAGCGGAAGCAGCCTCCGCTACTCCATGCCCGTAACCATCTGATTTAACGACCGCGATCAGCTTAGTTTCTTTAGGTAAATAAGAAATGAGGTGTTTTGCATTATGCTTAATAGCCGCTGTATTAATAATCGCACGTGTTGGCCGATATTCCGTTTCGTTGAACATTACTTTCCACCTCGTTATAGGATAGACTGTCGCATAAAATAATTATCTATCCAAAGGCATAGCCAAGTCAATTGATTTCAGTTGTTGATTATTTCGATTCTGTTGCTGTCATCGAGTTTGCTACAGTAATCAATTCTTCCTTGCTTAACATATCCGATGCCACAAAGAACGCCATACCATTTGCTTCCCAGTGAATCGATTGTTCTGTCAATGCCGCCACTGCAAATCCTAGATCAACAGGATCACCTTCTATGGATACAGGCATTTCATTTAATGGCTTTTCAGCTGGTTCCTGAATAACGACATACTCCTTATCCCCACTGAATGTCATGATCACACGCTGCCCATTCTCAATCTCTACACTCTTCTCTTCTGACAGTGTTGTACCTTGTAGATTTGCAACTGGATAGTAGGTTTGTTGATTTGCCTTAGCTTGGTCTTCCCCATCACCTTCTGTTGCTTCTTCATCAGTATCCGCTTTGTCACCGTCCGCTTTCGGTTTATCCATTTTCACCTTATATTCAGCAACTTTATGCTCTACACCCAATGCAATTTTATCGAACTTAATGGAGATCTTTTCTTCACCATTTTCATCGTGAATCGTCACCTTGCTTGGCAACAATGTCTTTTTATCAATATGAATCTTCTGAGTTGGTAAAAGTGACTTATGATTATTGCGTGTAGCCGTTTCAAAGATATACTCTTTTTCCTTTTCTTCCATGACCGCTGCTTTGTCTGCCTTAATATCTTCAGCAAGGGTTCCGATTAAATATCCTTGACTGTTCTGGGCAGGCCAATCACTTTGAAACTTATACGTTTTGCCTAGTGATGGTGTAATGACGAATACACCTTCTTCGTTACGAACAATCATTTGTGACTCGCCATTACCCGATTGCGTCACATTTACTTTGTAAAACTCCGGCTTGGTATGCCATACTTCTACATTGTACACCCGAGGTTCTGAACCTGTTTTGATTTCCATCGAGGCATTTAATTCATACCCTTTTGTTTCATTCCACTTATTGCTGAGCTTCTTCATGACATCTTCTTTGGAAGGCTTACCGCATCCTCCTAGTACCAACATAACTGCGACGACTGTTAATAACATAATCTTTTTCCGCATTCTTTTCATCCTTTCTCCAATCAATTCGGGTAGCTTATCTTATGAGAGGGATGAATCGAATATGCGAGCTTGTTTTAATTTCTATTTGACTGTCTTCAGGATTCTATCAAAACCACTTGCGCCGCAGCTACTGTTTGAGTATGTGTAATGCTGACGAACCCTTGAGCTAGCTGTTTACGGAAGTACAATACAGGACGTCCGCTTGCTTCCGAAATGACTTCAATATCGAGAAAATTGCAATCTGTTCCGATTCCAGTGCCGCGAGCTTTGGAAAACGCTTCTTTCGCAGCAAAACGACCTGCTAAGTATTCTATTTTTCGGTGACCACTTAAAGTTTCATACACGTGTAATTCCCTTTCAGATAGTATGCGCTCTCGAAACTTACTATTGCGACCATCCAAACGAGCTACGCGATCCAATTCCACGATATCTAATCCAATTCCTTGAATCAAAATGAACAACTCCTTTCCCTTCAAGTTAAATACTATGTATAATCAGTAAAGAAGATTGAGGTGAAACCATGTTTATACGAACAGAAAACTTTTCACAATATGTTCGCGCCTATCCCGTCGTGACATTTTTGTTAGCCTTGAATATCGGGATATTTATCTATACACTGATTCCCGGCATTGGAGATCAACTCTTTTTACTCGGCTTGGGGGATAACTTCCTCATTGCGAATGGAGAGTATTGGCGCCTAATAACACCGATGTTTTTGCACGGCGGTTTCATGCACCTGTTATTTAACATGTTCTCGCTTTTCGTTTTCGGGCCAGAGCTTGAAAAGATTGCAGGGAAAGCACGTTTTATTACGGTGTATATGTTAGCCGGCTTGTTCGGAGATATCGCAACATACTTCGTGCAGCCTGCTGCTTATACCCATGTCGGTGCAAGTGGAGCGATTTTCGGTGTGTTCGGTGCGTTTGGTGCGCTTGTGTATTACACGAAGCATGCATTCCCGCAGTTGAGACAGGTTATTTTACCGATTATCGTCATTAGTATTGTGATGACATTTGTCGGGACGAACATTAACGTGACAGCGCATATTGCTGGGCTGATCACTGGCTTCCTGATTGGACTGAGCTTTTTCAATCCGAAGAACATCGTCAGTTGGAGAAAAAAATAGTGTGATGCAAAGTCAGATAAGGGATAGTCCTTGTCTGGCTTTTTGCATTGAAACAGAGAATTTTACACATGTGTTGGGGTGGGGATTTGCGTTCTAGACGGACGCGTTATGGAGGGTCCGCAATGAAAATCCCCTATCTAACACCAATGCCAGCCTTTCTAATTTCATTAAGCCACAAAAGCCAGACAGGTTTAGTTGTCTGGCTCTGTTTGTGTTTCTGGAATTTCTGGATGATATTCATACCAAGACAGGAACTTTTCCGCATCTTCCTGTGGCATGTGGCGAATCGCTGGAGCGTCGAGTGTCATGCCAGATTTGACATTGGCAGTGATGGTTGCGACTCTTTTTCTCCGGTGGAAATAGTTCTGATCTACTTCCATCGACTGAATACGATTCTTCTCAGTGAACACCGTCTGCCGACTGATTGCGCGGAAACGCATCGTCAATTGCTTTGGCAAGATCGTGTATGCAGCTGTATTGTATTGCCAAATGCCAAGCAATCCAACTAGCGGTAAGAGCAACAATGTCAGCAAGCCATACGGGAAAAAGTTATACGAGACAATCGCTATTGGAATCAATGTCACGAGTAACTTAAAACGGTAATAAAAACGCTTACCCCTGCTTCCGATTTTCTCTTTTGGCTCACTAAAGTCTATATTTGGAAACAGCTCCTGCAACGGTTCTATAATGCGTTTTCGTTTTGCTAAAGGAAAAAGTTTGATTCGTGAACCTTCCCCTACTCCTCCCGCACTGTTGATAATGACCGCCCCATAGCCGAATAGTTGGCGTAAAGGATTTTCAGCTATAGTAATATTTTGTACACGTTTCAACGGAACAGTTACTCGTTTCTTCTCAAGCAACCCTCTCGTTATGATTAGATCATCTTTCTCAAGCATGACTTTGAAATCATAATTCGCAAGGAATGTCATCGCAACGGATAGTAGCCAAACGATCAGAAAACCGAGTACTATTAAAATCGTGATGACGAAGACGCCAATACGGATGAACGATTCTAACTCTCCAAACAACCAGTCGTACGGTATAAGTTCTTCGATTTGTGATAAAAACACGAGAGCACCGGATAAAATAACCCCAATGCCCCCTGACGTTGTCGCAAGCATGAGCAAGTCGCCTGTCGTCATAGAGAAAATCACGGGTGCTGGTTGATGCACAGTTTGAATTTCACGTTCAATCTGTTCGGCTGCCTCTTTCGTGATCGCAGTCAATTCCGCTTCAGCATCTTTACCGGAAGAAGACCCCGCCGTTTCGATTTTAACCTTTACTAATTGAAATGGACGGTGAAAAATACCTTCTGTGTAATCTAAGCTTTGAATGCGGTCAAAAGGGATATAACGCTTTTTCCTGACAAACAAACCCGATACGATGCGCAGTTCTTGGTCCTCGAACCAATAGTCGAAGCGACGCCATTTCACAATACCTGATACGAGCGTAAATACGATTAATACACCGAATAGGAGTAACGTCCAATATTGGATATACCAAGGCGCTGTACTTTCTCCTTTGAAGCCATTCACAAAGACTAAAATAATGAATGGACCAATTAAATCTTTCAGTGTTTTCGCAGTCTCGACGACAGCTGTGATCCAATGAAGTTTATAGCGTTGTTCAGACATCGTCTTTCGCCACCCTTGCAAACGTCGATATCCGATTGCGCAGTTCATCCGCCTCTTCCGTTACCAATGCAGGAATGGAATGATTTGTTGCTGCAGTAGAAATCGTGATGGACGCTAGACCATATTTGCGTAGAATTGGCCCTTCTGCTGTATCCACGTGCTGAACACGCACCATCGGTATAAGCGTGCGATTGACGATGAATAAACCGTGTTGTAGCTCTATCTCCGCTTCACGCACTTCGTAACGCCAGCGTTGCCAACGTATTTTCGGAAATAAATAAATTGATAAAAATGCATATAATAGTACGACTACAGAAACGACAATCATAATCCAAACGGGCCAATCAAAAAAATACGATAAAAAACCAACGCCGACTGCGATTACCAGTATAATAACACTTTGAATCGTTCCATATAATCTCCATACCGTTAACCCTTTTCTGGAGATTTGATTTGAAGGTTGTTGCCTCACTAGATCCACCTCTTTTCGAATACCTACACATACATACGTAACAACATGAAAAATGTTTCATTTAATCGATCATATCATATTCACGACAAAAAAATCCGGGCTGCTATAATGCAGGCCCGGATTTTGTCTATTCTTATCTTTCTGAACGATTACTGCTGCTGCTGCGTCTTGATGCGCCATCTCTTCTTGCGCCATCACGAGGCCCACTGCCACGTCTATTAGATCCGCCAGCTGAACCACCGCTTCTGCCACGTCCGCCTTGTGAACGTCCGCCGCCGCTACGATTGCCGCCTTTATAACCGCCACCTGAACGTGAAGAACCACGTGAAGGTAATGGACGCTCTTCAGAAATACTAACAGGCGTCTCATCAACGTCTTTAGTCAATGACTTAAGAGCAGCTGACAAAATTTCTTTTGCATCATATTTCTCAAGCAACTGTGCTGCTAATCCAGCATAATCTTCTGAATTGTGCTGATTGATTGTTTCTTCCAATGCTTCCACAGCATTTTTCTTCTGTTCAAGCAAAGCCTCATCAGAAGTTGGTGGACGTAAAGGAGTCATACGCTTCTTAGTCGTTTCCTCAACGATGCGAAGGTAACCCATTTCACGTGGCGTTACGAATGTAACTGCAACTCCACTTTTACCAGCACGGCCTGTACGACCGATACGGTGAACATAGCTTTCTGGGTCTTGTGGAATATCAAAGTTGTACACGTGTGTTACACCTGAGATGTCTAATCCACGTGCAGCTACGTCTGTCGCTACAAGTACATCGATTTTATTGTCTTTGAACTGACGCAAAACTGACATACGTTTCGCTTGTGTCAAGTCACCGTGGATTCCTTCGGCAATATAGCCGCGAATACTTAGTGCATGAGCCAACTCATCTACCCGGCGCTTTGTGCGTCCGAATACGATAGCCAATTCAGGTTGTTGAACGTTCAACAATCTTGATAACACATCAAATTTCTCACGTTCATGAGACTTTACGAAGAACTGTTCAATGTTCTCAACAGTCATTTCTTTTGATTTGATTTTAACCATTTCTGGGTTTTTCATGAAAGTTTCTGCAATTTTACGGATCGGAGCTGGCATAGTTGCTGAGAATAGCAACGTCTGACGCTCAGCCGGTACGCTTGCAAGAATTGTATTGATATCTTCGATGAATCCCATGTTCAACATTTCATCTGCTTCATCCAAAACAAGTGTTTGAACGTGATCAAGCTTCAATGTTTTACGGTTAATATGGTCCAAAATACGTCCCGGTGTACCGACTACGATATTTGGATTATTACGAAGTGCACGGATTTGACGCCCGATTTCCTGTCCGCCATAAACGGAAAGTACTTTCGCACGGCTGCCGTAGCCTACTTTGTAAATTTCTTCGGATACTTGGATTGCCAATTCACGTGTTGGTGCGATGACCAAAGCCTGAACTGCAGTGCTTTTAGGATCCAATTTCTCAATGATTGGAATACCGAATGCTGCCGTTTTACCAGTGCCTGTTTGTGCTTGCCCGATTACGTCGCGGCCTTCCATACCAAAAGTGATCGTTCCCTCTTGGATTGGTGTTGCCTCTTCAAACCCCATGCGTAGCAAAGCGTTTTGTGTTGTTTCACTAATGTTCAATTCTGAAAACTTCGTCAAAATATTCAATCTCCTTTATTTCTCCATTTGACAATTGGTTACATCTGCAAATGAAAGCGCGGCAAATTCGAGCCATGTACTTTGAAAGTTGGGAGCGTTTCCGATATATCCATCTCTGGTTTATAAAAAGAATCTTCTAGAAGGATTCTTGTGGGTGCAGAGGGGTCATATCAATTACACCTATCGTAATTGCGTCCAGATTTTTATACAGCACAATGTAAAACCCGTGACATACAAGGAAAGCTCGGTCCTTGCCGAGCGGTGAAAACAGCAAATCATTGCTAGTCTGCCTACTAATCACCGTTTTATTCAAAAAAAAGTACTCTCCGTGTAGTATAACGGAAGAGTGCCGTGTAAATGTATCCAATTCCTTTCATCATTCTACCATGGCTTACACAAGACTGCAACGAATCCGCTTAAGTTCCATTAATCAGTCTTCGCCCATGAACTTCAGTACTTTTGGAAACCACACATGGCGGTCTTCGCTATAACAAATATGGTGTTTGCCATGTTCAGAATAAATCAGATGTTTTTCTTTTGATCCGAGCTGTTCGTACAGTAAATCTGCTGTGACTGCAGGAACGATACCATCTTGCTTCCCTTGCACGATACAAACAGGCGTTTCGACTTGATGGTGATACGGCCGCACTACGCGTACTACGCGCAAAAACTCTAACGCCACACGCACTGGGGTATTTGTCAGCTTATAGTTATACAGATGATAGAACGAGTCAGGAGGAAAATCCCTATGTCTTAAGGAACTTATCATGATTCTAGCGTCCTCCAATAAAATACGCGGACTAATATATTTTGCCGCAGCACTTAATAGCACAAGTTTTTTTATAGGATAGCGCAGAGCCAAATACATAGCGATCAAACCGCCCATGGAGAAGCCAACGACTATGACGTCATCCACTTCTTTTTGCAGCCTTCTTAATTCTAATTCTGCGACCATCATCCATGACTTGGCTGAGCCTTTCTGGATACCCCGGTCCATTTCATGCCCGGGTAAAACCGGCACTACTACTTTCCAATCGGTATGATTCTGTAGAAACCTTTTGAACGGAGCGACTTCAAAAGGACCGCCCGTGAATCCGTGAACGATGAGAACACCTGTCGTCACAACTGTTCCTCTGTAAGCATCGCGATGATTCGTTCTAACTTCATTCCTCTAGATCCTTTAAACAGTACTACTGTCTGCTCTGTTAGTTTCGGGCGCAATGCCTCCGCCAGCAAGTCCGTATCATTCGCTGTCCACATGACTTCTCCCGGATAATCCGTCAATTGATCAGCCAACCACTTCATGCGTGATCCAAAGAGCGCAATTCCCTTCACGTTCATTTTCTTTAAATCCTCCGCCAGTCCTTCATGATAGTGCCGTTCATCGGTGCCAAGCTCCAACATATCGCCAAGGACGAGCCATTTGTCTTCTTTGACGGACGTTTCATCTATAAAACGGAATGCCGCACGCATAGAAGTTGGCGCTGCGTTATAAGCATCATTAATAAGTAATGATCCGTTTTTTCCCACCATTGGTTGCATGCGCATATCCGTTAACAACGTTCCACTTAGTGACTCTTCGATTTGTTTTTCGCTTAGCCCCAACTCTTTTGCGATCATGATCGCGGCCAGTGCGTTTTTCACTTGATGGGAACCGTAAACAGGAATCGTAAACTGACCTTCAAGTTTACCCGTCACAGTGAATGAACTGCCTTTATCGGTAGATAAAATATGTTGCGCAGTCAAATCTGCTTGTTCATAGCCGAATGACACACTATAGAAATCCGGTTGCTGGCGTACTAGCTCTTGCAGCAATGGTTCGTCACCGTCGTACAATAGCATGCCGCCACTCGTCAAACCGTCGGTAATTTCAAACTTTGCTTTGGCAATCCCTTCACGAGAACCAAGATCTTGCATATGCGCCTCACCAATATTTGTTATGACAGCAAACTGCGGTTTAGCAAGTGTTGACAAGAAAGAGATTTCTCCAAAGCCACTCATCCCCATTTCAAGAATGGCAACTTCTGTGTCGTCTTCAATAGATAATAATGTTAACGGCAAGCCAAGCTCATTATTGAAGTTGCCTTCCGTCTTTTTCACTTTGCGATAAGGTGATAATACTCCGGCAATCAGATCTTTTGTCGACGTTTTACCATTCGATCCGGTTACTCCGATGACAGTACACGTCAATTCACTTCGGTAGCTACGGGCCATTTGCTGTAATGCGAGCTCTGAATCCTCGACGAACAACAGTGGTATATCTGCGGGCGGATTCGGTTCATCTTTCAGCCATAGTGCTGCGATTGCACCTTTCTCAATCGCCCCTTTGACGTATTGATGGCCATTTACTTGTTCCCCTCTAAAAGGGATGAACAAATCCCCTGCTTGCACATTCCGTGAATCGATGCAGACGCCTGTCACTTGTTGCGCTGCGATATGCTGTCCTTCTGCTTGAAGCCATTGCTGGATCGTTGATAGATTTCGTTTCACGATACTTCCTCCACTCAGTCCATTGTATATTGTAGTTGTTGCTTTTCTATATGACGTTCTACTGCCAGTTCAATTAGCTGATCGATTAATTCAGGATAGGTCAATCCGGATTTTTGCCACAGCAATGGGAACATACTAGTTGGCGTGAAGCCTGGTAATGTATTCACTTCATTGATCAATACTTCATCGTCTGCTGTGACGAAAAAGTCTGCGCGTACGAGCCCTGAACAGTCGAGAACTTTAAATGCACGGATCGCCATATCGTTCATATGCTCTGCGACAGTATCTGGCACTTCAGCGGGAATCGATAACTCTGTGCTTTGATCTTTGTATTTGGCTTCATAATCGTAAAAGTCAGCAACTGGACGAATTTCTCCTGCAATCGACACTTTAGGTTGATCGTTTCCAAGGACTGCCATTTCGATTTCACGTGCCACGATGCCTTGCTCAACGATAATTTTGCGATCGAACTTCAACGCTAACTCAATTGCTGTTTTAAGCGATTCACGATCGTCTGCTTTACTGATTCCGACACTCGATCCAAGGTTAGCCGGTTTGACGAACATCGGATACGATAGTTCTTGTTCCGCCTGATCTAATAATTGCTCAGCGTGTTCTTTCCACGCACTACGTATAAAGTGGACATATGCAACTTGCGCTAATCCGGCTTGAGCAAATAATTGTTTCATTACAACTTTATCCATGCCCGCTGAAGAAGCAAGCACCCCATTACCCGCGTATGGGATGTTTAAAACTTCAAATAATCCTTGTACGGTTCCGTCTTCCCCATTTGTTCCGTGAAGAAGTGGCAAAATAACGTCGGGCATATCTCCTTGTAAAAAGCTACTGATGTCATCCGACTTCGGTTGTTCACTTTTTAGACGTAATGTCTCGATCTCCGACACAGGTCCAGTCAACGGTTCACCCTTCAGCCACTCACCTTGCATCGTAATATAGATGGGTAACACTTCATACTTATCTAAATCAAGCGCTTGTGTAACCGCGCGCGCTGTGGATAGTGACACTTCATGCTCTGCGGATTTCCCGCCATATACTAAACCTAATCGTCTTTTCATGTAATCTCCTCGCATTCCGTAGTTTTCATTCATACAGTTTACCATGAACGGAGCCAATTCATGAATGAAAAGCCAACGTTCTTCATTCTTTTTACTTCTTTTTACTTCTAATAGAAACCAATCATTTCACAACTCGTCTAGTAATGGGTGTACTTCTTAAAAAGTTTTGCGATATAATAGGTGATTATAGTAAGAGAATACTAGCTTAAGAAAAGGTGAGTTCATAATTGAAGCAATCAAACAGGCTAGGTGAACGATTTGACTGGACACTTGCCTTTATCATTTTACTTTTCGCGATCATCAGTTTTTTCGTCATTGGATCTGCTCAAACCTCTGAGCAATATACACAGAACTTCGTTTTAAAACAAGTGAGGTGGTATATACTCGGTTCCTTCATCGTCGCAATGGTGATGTACTTTGAACCAGAACAGTATAAAAAGTTCGCTTGGTATTTCTATGGTTTCGGTATTTTTCTATTGGTTTTTCTTATGTTGGCGCCCGGTGGACCAGGTCAAATTGCAGAAATGCGCTACAGTGCAAAGCGATGGTTGCATTTACCTGTCATCGGAACCATTCAGCCTGCTGAGTTCATTAAAACGTTCTTTATTATTGGACTTGCCAAGATGGTCAGCACGCATAACGAACGTTCTTTAAACAGGACCTATACAACCGATTTACTGTTGCTTGGTAAAATTGCGCTAATGCTAGTCGTTCCGCTATTCCTTATCATGAAGCAACCCGACCTCGGAACTTCACTGGTATTTATATCGATTACGGCAGCTATCGTCATCGTTTCGGGTATTTCATGGAAACTGCTCGTGCCTATCTTTTCGTTGGGCGCTGCAGCCGCGGGCGGAATATTATGGATGTCATTATTCGCACAAGACTTACTCGATAAATTCGGCTTCTCACCTTATCAGTTTAAGCGAGTGTATTCATGGCTTGATCCGTACTCTTACCCGACCGACGAAGGGTATAACCTGATTACAGCAATGACCGCAATAGGCTCAGGAGAACTGACAGGAAAAGGGTTTCTAGAGCGCGTCGTTTACATCCCCGAGAATCATACCGACTTCATCTTCAGTGTAATAGGTGAAGAATACGGTTTTATCGGTGCATGTTTAGTCATCACCTTGTATTTCATTTTAATTTATCATTTAACAAAAGTAGCCCTTTCACTACATGATCCGTTTAGCGTATATGTATGTACGGGTATCATTGCGATGATTGCGTTCCATGTGTTCGAAAACATCGGCATGAATATTCAACTATTGCCGATTACAGGAATCCCATTGCCGTTCATCAGTTACGGAGGAAGTTCCTTATTCAGTAATATGCTGGCCATCGGTTTAATCTTTAGTATGAAGTTCCATCAGCGGACCTATTTATTCGATGCGGATGACGATGATTTGTAATGAATGAATGCCACGCCCCCTTTTCGAGCAGTCACAAATTGTGTAGACTGTATAGGAATGGGGGTTTTTTTATGTCAACTTTACCAAATTGTCCAAAATGCCAATCGGAATATACGTACGAAGATGGAAACCTTCTTGTTTGTCCGGAATGTGCATACGAGTGGACTCCAGGATCAGTGGAAGAATCCGACTCATTAGAAACGCCAGAGATCAAGGATGCTAATGGCAATGTGTTGCAGGATGGAGATTCTGTAACAGTCATCAAAGATTTAAAAGTAAAAGGAAGTTCCAATCCACTGAAAATGGGAACGAAAGTAAAAAGTATCCGTTTAGTAGAGGGCGACCACAATATCGATTGTAAAATTGATGGATTTGGCGCTATGCAACTAAAATCGGAGTTTGTGAAGAAAATTTAACACTTCACCTAACGCGAAAAGCTCACCCTCGAATATTCGAGGGTGAGCTTTTCGTATGATCTGATGTTTAGTTGGTTTGAACAGGCGGTACTTGTACTGCAGGCGTCAACGCTTGCAACATATCGCTTCTAGATTTTGTGAGTTTTGCGGAAACACCAAGCTTTGCCAAATTGGAAATAATCTTCTTGAAATCCATCTCTTTAGCCACTTCTTCCACCTCAACCTTCTGGGTTAATTATATAGACGTTTTATCACTTATGAAGTTCTCTATTTTTTAAAAAATTATTGATTACTTATATCATACCACTTTACTTGCATTTTAAATCTTTCATTTATGTTACATTTTCACTTTTTTTGCAAGTTTTAAACCTTTTTTCAAAAAACAGATGTTTTGACATACCCCCCATACGTATATTACGATGAAAATGTATGAAAGGTGGTGGACAACCAGTGACATTATTACCCGAAGACCCTTTGCTAGAAGAAGTAGAAGTTTCCTGCCGCAAGAGTCATCATTCAGAAGAAATTAAGACGAACTTGACGCATCGTTTAAACCGTATCGAAGGCCAGATCCGTGGCATTAAGGGAATGGTAGAGCGCGATGTCTATTGTGATGATATTATTACCCAGCTGTCCGCTACACAATCTGCTTTGAATAGTGTCGCCAATGTTTTATTGGACGGACACTTAAAAGGCTGTGTCAAAACCAGATTAGCTGAAGGGGACGAAGAAGTATTAGATGAACTGGTCAAAACCATAGCTAAATTAATTAGAAAATAGGAGGAATCATACATGACAGAAACAACATTGAAAGTATCAGGAATGACATGCAACCATTGTGTACAAGCAGTTGAAGGTGCTTTAACAGAATTAGCAGGAGTAGAACGTGCTTTGGTTGATTTAAAAGCCAATAACGTAGTAGTTCAGTACGATGAATCAGCGTTAAACGTAGCTCAGATGACAGAAGCAATTGAAGATCAAGGATATGACGTCGAAGCGTAACGAAAGAGGTGTCCTGCATCATGAGTGAACAAAAATCAGAATTTGCTATTACCGGTATGACGTGTGCAGCTTGTGCTAATCGCATTGAAAAAGGTCTACAACGATTAGAAGGCGTATCTACTGCTAACGTGAATTTTGCGACAGAAAAAGCAGCTGTTACATTTGATTCCGAACAAATCGGATTAACTGACGTAGAAGAACGAATTCGCAAGCTAGGTTATGATGTGCTGATGGAAGAGGTAAATCTTAATATTAGTGGCATGACATGCGCGGCTTGTTCCGCACGGATTGAAAAAGTATTGTCACGTACGTCTGGCATTCAATCCGCTTCCGTCAACTTAGCACTTGAAACAGCTCATGTAAGCTATGACCCTGCCGCTTTAGATTTGACGGATATTTTACAAAAGATAAAAAAGATCGGTTATGAAGCGGCACCTCGTTCAGAGGAATCCGCTGAACAAACTGATCATCGGCAGAAAGAGATAGATGAAAAGACGCGCAAGCTGATTATTTCCGCTATCCTGTCCTTGCCGCTTTTGTGGACGATGTTCGCACACTTTTCCTTCACTTCTTGGATGTATGTGCCGGAAATATTTATGAACCCTTATTTCCAATGGGCATTAGCTACACCCGTACAGTTTTGGATTGGGGCTACGTTCTATAAAGGCGCGTATGCTGCGCTACGTAATGGCAGTGCCAATATGGACGTACTGGTTGTACTCGGTACGTCTGCCGCCTATTTCTATTCGGTCTATCTTGTATTGACCGGTTTTGCACTAGAACATGGGTTGTATTTCGAAACAAGTGCCGTGTTAATCACATTGATTTTATTAGGTAAAGTATTCGAAGCACGCGCTAAAGGTCGTTCATCAGATGCAATAAAAAATCTGATGAAGTTGCAACCACAAGTGGCTATTTTAGAACGCGATGGTGAAGTCATCGAAATACCTATTCACGAAGTAGCTCACGGAGATATTCTAGTTATTCGGCCTGGAGCTTCTATTCCAGTGGACGGAATTGTCTTGTCAGGAGCTTCCGCAGTGGATGAGTCGATGCTAACAGGCGAAAGCTTACCTGTTGACAAACAAAACGGTGATGAAGTATTCGCCGCTACAGTGAATGCTAACGGTTCATTACGCGTAGAAGCATCGAACGTAGGTAAAGACACGATGCTATCAACGATCATTCGGGTCGTAGAAGAAGCACAAGGATCAAAAGCACCCATCCAACGGCTGGCTGACCGAATTTCTGGCGTGTTTGTACCTATTGTTGTCGGAATTGCGATCATTACGTTTCTCATCTGGTATTTCGCAGTCGCACCTGGCGATTTCGAAGCTTCTCTAACAAGCATGATTGCCGTACTGGTCATTGCATGTCCGTGTGCACTAGGTCTCGCTACTCCAACTTCTATAATGGCTGGTTCAGGACGAGCTGCAGAAGAAGGCGTGTTATTTAAAACAGCTGAAGCAATGGAGCAGACCCGTTCTATTGATACGATTGTATTCGATAAAACAGGTACGATCACAAAAGGTCTTCCAGAACTGACAGATTTCCATATTCGCGATGAAAAACAGCGACTGTCTTTGTTATCACTTGCTGCGGCTTCCGAAAGTGACTCTGAGCACCCTGTTGCAAAAGCTATTACATCTTATGGACTAGAGCAACTTTCTACATTGCCAACGGTTGATTCATTCGAAGCGATTCCAGGTTACGGAATTCGTACAGTGATTGATAGACAGACTGTTTTACTCGGTACAAAGAATCTACTCTCTCGCTATGATGTGGAATTTGATCCGACAATTGCTTCTGTAGAACAAATGGAAGGCGACGGAAAGACGGTTATGTTCATGGCGTTAGACGGTGTACATGAAGCGGTCATTGCCGTTGCTGATACGATAAAGGAAACTTCTAGTCAGGCCATTGCTGAGCTACGGGCTATGGGTCTCGATGTCATCATGTTAACTGGCGATCAGCAAATGACGGCACAGGCTATTGCGAATACGGCTGGAATCGATCATGTAATTGCAGGCGTATTGCCGGACCGTAAAGCAGAAGTCATTCGTTCGTTACAGGCTGAAGGAAAGCGTGTCGCGATGGTCGGTGACGGTATTAACGATGCACCTGCCCTCGCAGTTGCCGATATCGGTATGGCGATGGGTACTGGAACAGCGGTCGCGATGGAAGCGGCTGACGTGACGTTGATGCATGGTGATTTATTGCGCGTTGTGGATACAGTGAAGATGAGTGGGTTGACGGTCCGGAACATTAAGCAGAACTTGTTCTGGGCACTTGCGTATAACTCGATCGGCATTCCAATTGCCGCAGCCGGTCTGCTAGCACCATGGCTAGCAGGCGCTGCGATGGCATTCAGTTCGGTGTCAGTCGTGTTGAACGCCTTACGTCTACAGCGTGTGAAGTTGCATTAAAATTATTAGGCTACCCCAGAAGTCGGAACATACGACTTTCTGGGGTAGTCTTTTTTGTTTTTGAAGTGAAGGTTAAATAAGCTAAACAGATAGGCTGGCAGGAGTGTTGGGGTGGGGATTTGTAATGTAAGTAGATGATACCTTTTGTTGCTCATTAAAATAAGTATTGTAATCGATTTTGAACTGTAGAACTTGAATCTAAAGAAGTTAAAACAAAACAATAATTCACACACTACCTACAGTGAGTGATCTAAGTACCTGCACTATAAAAGTAGGATGGAAGCGGAAGTTGGGGGCGAAGTGCAAAGATGTGCTCCTAACGCTGCGCTTTTACTCGCAAAAGCCGTTCTTCGTTACGGCTCTTCCCGATGGATCAGCCCGATCAGGTGAGACAACTAAGAGAGTGCAGCGAACAGTTGGCTCACCGCGGGCCCATGGGAAAGCGTCCCCCAACTGGAGCTTCCATCCCGAACCACTCACAAACTCACTCACTACTCCTAAGACTTTGACTTTGAATTTGACTTTAAATATTTCAAAAACCATCTACAATCTGCTTCCGTCCCCTCACGTATACCAATTCCCTCACTCCTACTTGAACGCTCCCCCTTTTCATCGTACGATAAGAAAGAAACTATTCAGACAGAAAGCAGGTTACATATGAAGAAAACGATCTTATTATTGATGTCCGTCCAGTTCTTCGTTTACCTCGGATTCGGCATCATCATCCCTATTTTACCCGAAGTCATCCTAGCTGAAGGCTTTTCAGTAGTGCATGTCGGTGGTCTGCTGACGATCTATGCCTTGTCCTCATTCTTCACCGCGCCATTATGGGGCGCGCTGTCTGATCGTACAGGTAGAAAAAAACTGATAATGATCGGCTTGCTCGGTTTTAGCGTAAGCTTCTTCTTATTCGCAGCGTTTATGCACCATATAGTTCTGCTCTATGTTTCGCGCGTAGTAGGAGGTATCTTCTCAGGTGCGTTATATACCGCAGTGACTGGGTTTGTTGCTGATATCACGACAGAAGAGAATCGGAATAAGTACATGGGTCTACTCGGCATGTCAATCGGTCTCGGATTCATTTTCGGACCAGCAATTGGAGGTATTCTTGGTGACGTCCATTTGCAACTACCATTCATCGCTTCCGGTTCATTGACTTTGCTATTAACCGTGTACGCTATGATTATTCTCCAAGAGCCTGACCGTCATAGTGAAGGGAATAAACGAGCTATTATCCCAAAAGGTGCTTCTACCTTATGGACGTATCGTATTCGCTATCTATTCATCACATCATTCATCATCACGTTTTTACTTGCTGGCGTCGAAGCGACATTCCAGCTGTTTCAAATCGATAAAATTCAAATTACACCATTGCAACTTGGCTATTTATTTATGGCAAGTGGTCTTGTGGATGCCGCCATTCAAGGTGGTGTGGTACGACGGGTGAAGAATGGTACAGAAACTTCGTGGATTATTGTCGCGCAAGTCGTTACAGCAATCGGCCTAATACTCATTCCATTTTCCACGAGTTTACTATGGGCAGGTTTTGCAATGAGTGTATTCACTGCCGGTAACGCGCTTGTCAGAACAGTACTCGTGTCACTCACAACTAAAGAATCGGGCGGTATGTATGGAACTGCAGCGGGTCTCTCCTACTCTATGGATAATATGGGGCGAATTATTGGTCCGTTGTTATTTACATGGGTATTCACCATGCAAGCAGGTAATATGTACTTCATTTCTGCAATTATCGCCTTACTCTCTATAATCTTAGTATTTATTTTCCGTAAATCAACACGGTCTTTACGAAGCACTGCAGAACCTGCTGCTTGATACCATACGTATGGAATTTTATCTTGCTATGTAAACAGGTTATTTTTTCACAACTCCGTTATACTAAAGGAATAGTATATATCCCGTGGGAGGAAGCTTATGACGCAAGTGATTAGTTTGATTATCACAAGTACGTTGGTTATTAATATATTTCTAGCGGTCGCTTTGATATTTTTAGAGCGTCGAGATCCTACCAGTACTTGGGCATGGCTTCTCGTGCTATTCTTTATTCCAATTTTAGGCTTTGTTATTTATTTATTACTCGGTCGACAATTGCGACAGAAGCACTTATTCCGCTGGGAAGGCAGGAATAAAATCGGTATTGAAAAGCTGATTAATTATCAACTTGAGGCAATAGAAAATGAAACATTCGAGTTTCTAAAGACCGATACAGAAGAATATGGCGATATGATCTATTTGCATTTACGCAATAATCATTCTGTACTAACACAGGATAATGATATGCAGATATTCACAGACGGTCAAGAGAAGTTTGAAGCACTACTCGAGGACTTGGAACACGCTCGTGATCATATCCATATTCAGTATTATATTTTCCGTCTCGACGGAATAGGGAAACGAATTGAAGAGCTTCTAATCCGTAAAGCGAAATCTGGCGTGAAAGTACGGATGTTGTTTGACGATATTGGCTCACGTGGTTTGCATGTGAGGCACTTTCGGGAATTAATTACTAGTGGTGGTGAAGTTGCTGCATTTTTCCCTGCCTTGCTACCACTGATCAATCCACGTTTAAACTACCGGAATCACCGAAAAATCGTTATTATTGACGGAAGAATCGGATACATCGGTGGTTTTAACGTCGGCGATGAATATTTAGGACTCAGCAAAAAGTTCGGTTATTGGCGCGATACACATCTTCGTATTGAAGGAAGTGCAGTTCATCCCTTACAGACGCGCTTTATACTCGATTGGAACCAGGCATCACCGAGAACAAATATTCAGTATGATGAACGATTCTTCCCTGCCATTCCCCGTAAAGGAACTGTAGGAATGCAGATTGTATCTAGTGGACCCGATTCCGAGTGGGAAGATATTAAAGATGGCTATTTGAAGATGATATTCTTGGCGAAAGACTATATCTACATTCAGACGCCTTATTTTATTCCTGACACAAGTATGTTGGACGCTCTTCGCATTGCATGTTTATCAGGTGTGGACGTTCGGATCATGATCCCTAATAAGCCGGATCACATGTTTGTCTACTGGGCGACCTATTCGAATATCGGACTGTTACTAAAAGCTGGAGCGAGAGTATACATTTATGAAAATGGCTTTATCCACGCCAAGCAAATTGTAGTAGACGATCAAGTATCGTCTGTCGGAACAGCGAATATTGATGTTCGCAGTTTCCGCTTGAACTTCGAAGTGAATGCTTTTATTTATGACCGGGAAAAATCTCATGAGTTGGCGGAGATTTTCGAGGAGGATATTCAGAATTCAACCGAGTTAACACTAGATGCGTATTTGGAGCGTGAGCGATTGATCAAAGTTAAAGAATCGATTTCTCGCTTACTTTCTCCAATCTTATAAAAACAGCCGACAGAGAATATATCTTCTGTCGGCTGTTTTTATCGTACTTCTAAATATTCTTCCAATGTAATGTTACGTTTGAATATTTGTTCCGCCATGTCTTTTCCAACATAACGATAATGCCAGGATTCATGCATGTAGCCAGTCATTTCTTCTTTTCCTTCAGGATAACGAAGGATAAATCCATATTGATGAGCGTTAGCAGCGAGCCACTTAGCCGCTTCTGTATCTCCAAACGAATTCGACGCCCAATGTTTTTCATGATTCACTTCCCCGATATCAAACGCAAGCCCTGTCTGATGCTCTGAATAGCCTGGACGCGCACTATACCGGTCGGCTGCTTCCTGTCCGTCTCTTTCTACATATCGGTTATATAAAGTCACTTGATAGTCATACGAACGATAGGTACTGAACGCTTGCAAATTAATACCAGATGTTAAAGCTGAAGCCGCTAATTCATTGAATGCCTCTCTCGCTTCTTCGCTTTCTCCAGGTGCGTAATCTTCCGGTAGAGGATATTGTTTATTAGCAAGTAAAACGCCATGTATAAGCATCGGTTCTTTAGGTAATTTCTGTCCTTTGATATAGCTAGTCGGGTTAGAAGGTTTCACTGGTTTTTGAGGTACCGCTTTTTCCACGGACGTTTCTTCTTGAGTTTCATTGATCAATGGCTTATCTACGTCACGAAGTCGTTCTTCACTCGGTAAAGGAGCTTTTTCTTCGTCATGACGTTCTGTTGTATCCGTTAGGCTAGAATCCACTGACTCTTCTATTTCTTGAAAGTCGGTAGATGATTCTGTTTCACTTTGAATACTATCTAGCGCCTTCTCCACACTCCATTCATTCGTCCCAATCCATATCACACTACCCGCAAGGATAATGAAGATCAAAATGATACCTCCATCTATCCATTTATTTTTCCTCTTACGCTTTTTATCGTCTCTATTGTTTCTCATACAATACCTGCTTTCTTTCTGAAACGCTTATTAAATATCTACTCTCTTTTTAATATAGCGTAAGCTTTGTTTCAAACTATGTATTCTAGTGTATCATTATTTTTCTTTTTCGTCTGTCTATGATAATATTTACCTAACTTAAGATTCAGCTATTATTGTGAGGTATTGCATTTGAATAATCAACGTTGGCTCTCTATGAGCTTTTTTGTGTTTTTCTTTACATGGGGCATCTTCTTACCTTATTGGACAGGTTGGTTGACTTCAGCAAAAGGCTTAACGGTGACGCAGGCTAGCATTGTTATGGGGGCCGGTATGATTGCTAGATCCTTTTCAACGTTTTTTCTATTTCCATACGCCACGCGAAACTTGTCACTTTTGCGCGTTATACGCTGGACTACGCTATTATCGTTCATTGTCGCGCTAGCTTATCTTCCGGAAAGTCCATTTTCGGTGTTATTTGGTTTGACGGTTTTGTTCAGTGCTGTATACCCTATTATCCTTCCAGGCGTGGAAAGTGGTGCTTCCTTATTGATGCAACATGAACGCATTCATTATGGGAAGAGCCGTTCATTCGGTTCGATCGGCTACACTGTCGCACTACTATTAATCGGTTCTGTAACAGCTATCTGGAACGAGCAAGCCATTTTATATATGATGATCATCGGACTCGGTATGGCATTGCTATTTTTCTATCAACAGGCTCCGGAAGTGGTCCAACAATCGCCTGTTGCAGAATCGACTGCACAAAAAGGACAATTACGCGCTCTGTTTGCTGATAGACCTTTTGTTATCGTGCTATGTATTGCGATTTTACTACAAGGCGCGCATGCTTCCTATTACAACTATGGTTTTATCTTTTTAGATGACATGGGTATCAACGGGTTTTATATCGGAGTTATACTCAATATTGCTGTATTGTTTGAAATTATATTTTTCACACAGGCCGACCGTCTTCTGGTCGGAGTCAAGACATCCACTATTTTTTTAATGGCCGCGACAGGTTCTACAATTCGTTGGATTTCCATCTTCTTATTTCCTGTAGCAAGCGTATTTATCGCAACGCAGGTGCTCCACTCCGTATCATTCGGCATGGCACATTTTGCATTCGTTCAATATATCTCAAAAAACGTACCGAATTATCTAATCGCTTCTGCCCAAGGCATCTATGCTGCAGTCGCAATGAGTCTAAGCATAGCGATTCTGACATTCCCCGCAGGTTATCTATACGATCAGTCACCACGCTTTGCATTTCTTAGTATGGCGGCTTGTTCTATTGCTGCTTTAATTTTAATTTTATGGACGAGACAGCGCATTTCTCATAAAAATGACTAAAAGGAAAGGCCGCAATTATATGCGACCTTTCCTTTTTTCAAACTAACAAAATATACGCCAGTGTAGCAAGTGATGCTATACCGAAAAACAACGCCATCCAAAGCATCCATTTCGCTTCGCGCAGCAGACCTTGATTTCTATACATAAAGGTTCGTGCGGTATTCGTGAAAGTAAACATTATCAACATGAACAAAATGGCAAACTCCAAATTCAGCTTGATGATAAAGTACAGTGCTGCGGCAGCAGAGGCTGTAATGGCCAAGCCCATGATCCATTTCAATTTCATGCGACTCT
Organism: Sporosarcina ureae; assembly: GCF_002109325.1. Classification (GTDB taxonomy): domain Bacteria; phylum Bacillota; class Bacilli; order Bacillales_A; family Planococcaceae; genus Sporosarcina; species Sporosarcina ureae_C. The sequence goes on from NZ_CP015348.1 coordinate 1,552,479, forward strand.
TCCTCTCTATTGTTAGAAACAAAAAAAGCTGGTATACACCAGCTCTTCTGTATCTTACTTTTCTTCAATGACTGCTGGCTTTACTTCTTTAAAATAAAATTTACGTCCAAGATACGTCTGGAAAATTAACAGTAATCCCCCGACTGCCCAATAAAGTGGCAATGCAGCCATCACAGTATACGAGATGAACATAATCATAATTGGAGACATGTAAATGAATAACTTCATTTGTTTCTGTTGTTGCTCAGGCATTGTCCATAATGATACGCGCGCCTGCACAAAGTATACAGCACCGGCTACTAACATCATGATGATATCCGGTTCGCCTAGTTTGAACCACAAGAATTCATGGTTTTTCACTTCAGGTGGTGCGTAAAGAATGGCGAAATACAAGCCCATAATGATTGGCATTTGAATCACAAGTGGTAAACAACCCATATTTAATGGATTGACGCCATGCTTGGAATACAGTCCCATCATTTCCTGCTGGAGCTTCATTTGCTCTTCTTTGTCGTTGGATTCTTTAGATATTTTCATTCGTTTTTGGATGTCATCCATTTCTGGCTTTAATCCATCCATCTTTACTTTCATCTCTTGTTGAGCTTTATAGTTCTTTAACATCAATGGCATCAAAACTAGACGAATTGCTACAGTAATCAGTATAATTGCAAAACCATAATTACCATTGAAAGCTTCACCTAGATAATGAAGTAACCAATCCATCGGCCTAACAAACGTACTGTAAAAAATACCTGTTTTGTTTTCCACACCAGAACAACCGCTCAAAAACACAGCAGTAATTGCCAATAAACTTACAAGCCCTATTCTTTTCTTCAATGATTTCACCTACGCTATCTCAAACTAATGAAAAGTATACAGCAAACAGCGATAAATTTACAGTGAATCACCTTTATTTATAGTAAAACGAAAGTAATTTCCGTCCAGATCCTTACGAAAGCGTCTAGGAGTTAACCCCGTATACTTTTTAAAGACACGTGTAAAATAACTTTGGTTACAAAAATGAAATCTTTCCGCTATTTCCGCTATTTTTTGATCAGAAAACCGCAAATAATACTGTACTTCTTCTATTTTACGAATTGTAATGTATTCAACGAGCGTAACTGAAGTATATTCTCGGAATATGCGGGAAAGGTGACTAGTACTCACATTAAAACGCTTGGCAATGTCTTCAACAATCAATTGCTTTTCAACATTTTTATTAATATATTGAATCACTTCATTAACTGTTTCATGTGAAAGAGAGGGTTTTACTCTTTCTTTCAAGATGTAACAGTAAAACTCGATTAGTTCATCACCGATTTCCTTCATATTGTCTTCATGCAAATTGTTTTCAATCATTTCGATACAAGCTGTGCTGAATGTAAAAGCATTTTCATCAGTTAAAATACACTCAGTTTGTAACCGTCTAGTGACAAGGGAAGAGATGATGATAAAATAGTATTTCACGACTATAAATGTAAATCCAGGCGTATTCTTGTATAAATCATCTTGAATTTCCTTAAGAGTAGAACGTGCATTGTCTTTCTCTAAGTTGAAGATTTGTGTGAGGAGTTCTTTTTCCAGATTAAAAATCGACTTTGCCTTTTTTGTGCTCCTCTCTTCTTCAATTGCATTAATCAATTGCAGATTAGAACCTTCTGTCTTTTGGCCAGTCATGAGTCTCACCCCACTCATTCTCTCTGTATACATCTAACTATGCTGGGCACATTACTATATGTATATCATTTTACCTTATTCTCCAAGATTATCTACCTCATCTGCATTTAACGCTATATATGTATTAAAGCGCCCCTTAATAAGGGACGCTTTTGGTATTTTATTCTTATTTAACTTAATTGGTTTTATTGTCTTTTTCTGCTTCTTTAGTTGTTTCATCTTTATTGTATAGGGGCTTATTATCTTGAGCATCTTCATTTTTCTTATAAAGACCATCTTTTTTTGATGCCTTTTTATCTGGATCTTGTACTTCTTGGTTGTAATAATGAACACTTGTCTGTGCTCCCTCGGAGACCATGTTGTTGTCGCCTAAATCCGTTGGGTCTGAATAACCCATTTTTTCAGTCGCTTGATCAACCAGCTTATTGTTATTAACGAAAGTATCTACTTTTTCTTTTAGCATACCTACTGTTTCCATTGCCTTATCACGATTTTCTTTTTTACTGAAATATGCGTACGCACCAGCTGCAAGTGTTGCGAATAATAATCCATTTGATTTTTTAGCCATATTTACCATCCTCCGTCGTTATACTATTAGTAATTTTCTACTTACTGCTTAATATACCCCATGATCGTACTTTCAAACGTCTTCAATATGGTTAGTTATTTAGTTATCGTAGATCTAAGTTGTATATGTCTTTTCTATGTCAATTCAATAATCGAAGTATATTGGGCCGTTTTTTAAGTCGTCAACAGAGTAGTCCTCACTCTTACGGCATAGTAGTTTTGTAAAGCGTAATTTGTTATACTATGTAGAAAGAGAACTAGAGGTGAGATCACTATGATTCGTAAAATGACAGTAGAAGATATTCAAGATGTTCAACAGATTGCACTTACGTCTTGGCAACATACATTTCAAGAACATATACCTGAAGAAGTGATCGAGGTGTTTATTGAACGAACCTATTCCGACTTAATGCTGAAGAAGCAATTAGAAAAAACGATGGTATTGCTTGCGATAGATGATCAGGGCAAGTCGATTGGATATTTAAGTTATACTCCGATTGATGTAGACGGTGAAAGTGAACTGACAGCACTTCATATGCTTCCAGAGTATTTGAATAGCGGGCATGAGGAAGCGTTGTTAAAAGAGGCGCTAGGTACGTTGCAGGAAGCTGTAAATATAGATGTGTATGTGGATCAGAATGATATGGCGCTTCAAGATTTCTATGCTAAACAGGGATTTAGATTTGTCGAGTCATTTCCGGAGTTGTTTGAAGGTATTGCTGTGAATACTCTTCATTATTCATTGTCTATTACGCAACCTGCACATACTTAAAATAATGTGCTGAAAGTGTTTTCTCCAAGCGCTGAGAGAGAAGCAATTTAAAAGATATAACAAAGACCCTCTTCTATAAGAAAAGGGTCTTTTGTTTATAAATATTTAGCTCATCCAATTGGACTGTGTTGAGACATATTCGTCAGATGAAGGTCCTGGTGCCATCGGGGGTTTCTTTGTGAAGCAAAGAATGGCCGCGATATAGAGTAGGATGGATGGTAAGGATAGAATTCCACCTAGTAAACCTGCAATAATGAATAATATTCCCGCTGTTTTCGGACTTTTATTATTCCAAACTTTCACTAATCCGATAATGTTCAATACTAACCCTATAAACGCTACTGCTACTAAAACCCAAATGACGGTGGAAAATGAGCCCATGAACGACATGAACATATCCACTTCGTCTGTGTTTAATACACCTTCATTCACTATTTCCATTCGAAACTCTTCCATGAATGTTGGATCCGTGCTTGCCATATTCCAAAAGAATGCAATTAGCGCGGTACCTACAACACTCAATGTTAATAATATCAATGATATGATACCGAGTATGCGCTCTGCTGTACGATTAATCATTCCACATCACCCTCTTCTGCTAATTTTTTTCTCTATTACTTATACGCGAGTAAAGCGAGAAAAGTTTCAAAAAGTGATGTGGAACATTCATCACGTATCTATTCCATCACAATACTTATGCTTTCACGTCGTTGTATTCATCACTTCGATCAAATGCATTCACTACGTATGAGCAGACCGCTTTCATCTTCAATCCTTTATCACGTGCATTATCAGCTGCTTGGTCAAGTAGTTTTTTTGCAACCCCTTGACCACGCAAGGATTCGTCTGTATACGTATGTGTCATCGTCATAATACCATTCTCTTCAGACCATTCGATTTCGGCTTTTACTTCGCCAGCTACTTTATACTGATACGCGTATTTATTGCCGCCTAACTCCGCAAGCTCAAAATCAATACCTTCACGCTGTTCATTGTTTTTGTTTTCACTCATGCAGATCTCTCCTTTGTAGTTGTACTTCTACCCTATAACGTACCACAATGGCATCTTAACTAAACAAAGATTTGAGCGAATCCGCCATATTTCTGAAAAATTCTTTTACCTTCTCCCAGAAGCTCGGATCGATATCACCTAACTTATCTTTGATTTTCAAGGCCATATCGGACAGTTGTTCATTCAGCTTCGTGAAGTCGATGTCTAGTTTCGAAATTCGATCCATTAAATCGATTAACAATTGGCGATCTGCATCATTCAATTCGATATTAAATTTCTTTAATTGGTCTTGGACAATCTGTTCTACGTCTTCTTTGGTCGCAGGCTTCTGTTCTGAAATCTGCTTTTTGATTTCCGTCAGCAACTTAGCAACTTCGTCTTGATCGACACCTGCTTTTTCTGAAAGCTTTGTCGCCAAACTCAATTCATCATTTGCTACATCGGTACGCTCCGTATCCAGAACCTCTCCAGATACTTCATACGCCTTGTAGATTCCAACAAGAGCTGAGTGGCCTGTTACTTTTTTGGGAGCCGCTACTTCTACGACCGCATCTTCTATACCTGCTGTTAACATTGCAGTTGCATACATATCCGCTGTTACTTGTGTAATATTGTCTGGTGTTACAATATTGATGACAATACCTTCACCTTCTTCTTGTCTGGTGATTTTCGCAGAAGAATACATACGCGCATTGCGGTCGCCGCCAGGAATGTATTTAATTAAATCATTGCCGTCCACTGACAGCTCTTCCACTTCAGCTTCCTCAGCCACTTTTAGACTTTCTTTAACACTCGCTTTTTCATCATCCGATAAATTAGCACCATACACTACAATTGGAACTCCAAGTTTTTCATTAATGACATCATCCGCTGAAACAGCAGAGGGCGCTATGATTGCAACCATCATCATGAAAGCCAATAGAGAGGCTAATCCTCTTTTCATACAGTCACTCCTCCTTGTTCTATATGTATAGATACGTTGAGGTTCATGGAAAAGTTGCGTTTGTTACACTATTAAAGTCGTCCAGCCATCTTGTTGTGTAATTCTTCGCTCTCTCATCAACGTGCCTAATGCCCGTTTGAAAGCACCTTTACTCATCTGGAACATCTCTTCGATTTCTTCAGGAGTAGATTTATCGGTAAATGGCATTTTACCACCTGATTGTTGTAAGTACGCTAGTATTTGCTCTCCATCTGTTTGCAAGCGATCTTGTTTTCTCGGCAACAATGAACCATTCATCGTTCCATCTTCATGGACATCGATAATACGAACATCTACTTCTTCGCCTAATCTAGGTTCTTCTTTACGCTCTGTCTCGTGAACAAAAATACGTTGTATATCTTCCGTCAACAAGAATGTGCCGATTGGCAACAAGCGGTAAGCTCTTGCTTTAACATTCTGATTGTACATGTCTGATTCCGCCATAGTATAGTGCTCCAGAATTCTTTCTTCTGTAACTAGACGTCCGAATAAATTACCGCCAGGATCTGTGCGAAGCGTCATATACAATTCGTCGCCCGGCTGTGGCCATAATTCTTTAATCTGCGGGAAGTCGGCCCGATTGATCAGTACTTCAAATGATGCACCAATATCTACATAAACCCCTTCACTTCTTTCCAAACGAATAACTTTCGCCCATCCGAATGAATTCATCGTAACTGTTGGTATTTGTGCAGTGCCGGTCAGTTCGCCTCTTCTATTGATATAAAGAAAGACTTCAATGGTCGATCGTTCTTGTGCATCGGGCGCTTCAGATTCATTCATATAAATCTCTTCTCCAGCAGCGTCCAATACAAAGCGCGAACCTTCTTTGCGAAGGATTTCAAGTGTTGCAAGTGTACCTGGTTGTAATAATGTCATATGGATAGTCCTCTCTAGAGTGCTTTACTTTTTAGTTTTTTCACGAATTCAGGATCAGACTCGAGTGTCTCCACCAAATCAGTAATGCGATCCATCGCATTCCAGCTTAGGTGATGTTCAATCCCTTCTACATCTCCATAGATATTTTCTTCTTCCACGCCAATGATACGCAAAAATTGTTCTAGTAATTCATGGCGATGTACAAGTTTTTTACCAAAGCGTAAACCGCGATCAGTTAATGCCAATCCTCTGTAGCGCTCATAGTGCACGTAACCTTCACGATCAAGACGCTGAGCCATTTTCGTTACGGAGGACGGAAGGACAGAGAGTGCCTCTGCCACGTCGGACACACGCGCTTCTCCTCTTGCTTCTAGCTGCAAATAGATTTGTTCAATATAATCTTCCATACTGGGTGTAGCCAAACTATCGCCTCCTCATTTGACCGCCAACATCTACAAATTATTATCTTAAAAGTTTAAGATTTGAAAGCGTGGGTAAAATACTTATATAGCAAATAACAATGAAAAGGAGTTGATTCACTATGGGTCGTATATTATGGCTTGTTATTGTAGTACTAATAGCATTATGGGTAATTGGTTTAGTAGCGAATATTGGCGGTGGGTTAATCCACACACTTTTAGTAATTGCCGGCATTATCTTTGTTATTCAATTAATAACTGGAAGACGATCGGTATAGTGAAAACTACCGTATAGTGCTCCTTTTGTGATCAGGTAATTCTTGCGTATACACATGTGTTGCGTAAGCATTGCCCATTCGCAGAAGGGGCATTTTTGCGTAAAATACCTTCCAGTTCAAACCCAGTTCTCTTTGCTACTGCGCGACCTTTACTGTGATTCTCATCACAGAAGAATTCCACCCGTGCGGCCGATAAATCGGCAAACGCAAATCCCACAAGTTCTTTGAGTGCTTCCGTCATATACCCTCGACCTTCAAACTTTGTGTCCAACCAATATTCCACTTCAAATTTCCGAATACCCCAGTCGATTCTATGGAATCCTGCACAGCCAATAAACTCACCTGTTTCTTTTAAGAATAAGTGAAAGCTTAAAGACTTCCTGCCAATAAAATCTGAAACAGACTGACGAACATATTCTTCTGTCGACTCGATTGTCATTTCTTTTTGTGCCCATTCAGTCCACTTTCGTAATGTAGGCATTGAATGCGAAACAGCACCCCAAACATCCATCGCGTCATTTAATTCAGGTGCTCGTATATATAACCGTTCAGATTGCATCTGCTCTCTAAAGCCGGGTATACTTTTTTCGAAACGCTCTCTGTCTTCCCAACGTACAGGAGTTGTCGTACCCGCCTCGTAGTCTTCTCTCGTCATACCATAGGTTACCGCATCATAATACGTGTTTTCTTTCGGTAAGAACCATGCTTGACGCAAATGTGCTTCCTTTACAAAGCCTGCCCGTTCAAATGCTTTGCGCATTGCAGCATTGTCGTGGCGTGTATGTCCTTCAATACGAATCTTGTGCTCAGGTAACTCAAATACATACTGCGTGAGCTTTTTTAATGCACGAGAACCATATCCGTAGCCCCTGAAGTGATCAGCAATCCGAAGGTCGAATAAGGGGACATCTTCTTGTAAGTCATAGACTTTCACGATTCCCACTTTTTCATTTTCATTATTTTCAATCCAGAACGTTTTTACGTCATCAGATGCATAGCCGCCCTCTTCGATCGACTTTTCAAGTAACTCGCGACCAGGCTGACTAATATCATGGTAGGGCCATGAGTTTGTTGTCATAAACTGAATTAGTAAATCTTGTTCTTCTATTGTCCATTCTTGTAAACGCATTAAAACTCCTCCATCATGCCTGCCTGTATGCAAGCGCCACACGTGACGTTACATCGTTTGCTGGGCTTCAATTGCGTGTTCGTAAGCAATCTTCACCAGGTCTGCAACATGTTCATCTGCTAAAGAATAGTATACCATTTTTCCACGTCTTTCTGATTTGGCCAATGAATGATCCCGTAAATAACGTAAATGATGGGAAGCGGTAGCGGATGAAGATTGAATCACTGCCGCTACATCACAGACACACATTTCTGATTCCAAAGTCAGTGAATAAGCAATACGCAAACGTGTTTCATCAGCCAGTGCTTTGAATATTTGTACCATCTCGGTTACATCTGGAAGTTCTTTACGAATTTTACGAACAACATCTTCGTGCACAATCGTTACTTCACAGGCATCTTGGTTTACCACTTTTTCACCTCATTCAATAGACTGTAGATTACGGTCATTATATAGAATATTATTCAGAAAATCAATTTGATCAAATGGTCGTTTGAATCAATATTCTAATCATTTATCCGATCTTTCCCCGTGAATCTTTTCATATAATTCATCTTCTGTAGAAATATCCGCGAGCTTCACTTTCGACCGATACGCAGCACGAATAATTACATGCCCAGCTACCGGCGCTGTCAAAAAGACAAAGCCGATACCTAGAAGAAGACGTACACTTACAAAGTTTTCCGAGAAGAGAAAATAGATGAACGCGCCCGATAATGTCAATAACACGGCCAACGTTGAACTTTTCGTTGCAGCATGTGATCGAGTATAAACATCTGGCAAGCGAATCAAACCAAAGACACTCAACATACTGGCAACAGCGCCTGTCAAAATCAATAAAGCCCCTATAAATTCACCAATCCCGCTTACGTTCAACGATTTTCCCCCTCTCAATAAACTTGGAAAATGCAATGGTTCCGATAAAGGATAGAATACCAAGAATCAAAATCGCTTCCAAAAATGCTTTTGTATTTAAAATCACAGACACGACTGCAATCGTAGCAATCAAATTCACTCCAATGACATCGAGTGCTACGACGCGATCCGGCAGCGAAGGCCCTAGGATAATCCGGATGACGGCGACCAAAATAGTCAATGCGAATAGTATGACCGATATAGTAAGCATACCTGCTATCATCGTGTCACCTCCATAATCGCTTTCTCGAAATTCTTCAGTTGCTTAATCAATCCGGCACGAGACTCTTCGACATCCATTGCATGGATATATAATTCGTTGCCTTCAGGTGATACTTCCATCACAACCGAACCCGGTGTCAGAGTTAGCAACATGGACAGCACGGTCACTTCAACATCACTCGTCAAGATCGTCTCGTACTTAAAGATACCCGGCTTGATTTGCAATGTAGGTCTCATGATTTGGGAGATAACCACAAAACTTGATTGCGTTAGCTCTCTTATAAAGATCAACAAAAGCTTGCAAGCAGCGTATACTCTGCGTAAATAGAAATGGGTGCCAAAAAAACGACTCATGGCGAAAATGATTCCGAGTCCGACTAAAAAACCCATGAAAAACGTATTGAATCTCAGCTCGTCTTCATCCATTAATAACATCCATAAAAACGCAATGAATAAATTTAGCAGAAGTTGTATTGGCATGGCCATTTCTCCCTTCTATTTTAAATCGTCGCCCAGAACGGCACGAATATATTTTTCGGGATTGGCCAGCGTATCGGCTGCGTCTTGTATATAAGGTGCTATTAACTCTGCACCGATACCTAATCCCACTACTAGTACCGCAAGTAATACTAGCGGTAACCCCATCTTCTTCTCAAATGGCTTCTGATCATCTTCGCTGATCGTCGTTTCTCCCCAAAAGCTGTTGAGGAAAACACGCAGCAATGAATATAGCACACCAATACTCGACAAAAATGCTACAACCAGCAGTACATACGATCCCTTTTCAATTGCACCCAAGCCTATATATACTTTTCCAATAAAACCGCTTAGGGGTGGAATGCCTGCAATGGCAAGCATCGTCATGAAAAACAACCAGCCGGCAAGCGGATAGTTCCGGATCAATCCACTGATCTCATGAAACTTCGTACGACCTGTTAAATACACGACTGTGCCTGCCAATAAAAACAGCAATGCTTTACTTACCATGTCATGGACTAAATAATAACTTGCTCCCTGAAATGCTGTGTACGTACCAATCGCCAAACCTGTCAGCACAAAGCCAACGGAAATGATCACGTTATATGAAACGATCTGACGTACATCTGTATAAGCAATGGCTCCGAGACAGCCCGCCACCATCGTTACGACCGCCAGCACACCAATGATTGTATAAATTAATGGATCATGTATGAATATTAACGTGAACATCCTGTATAGCGCGTAAATCCCGACTTTCGTTAATAATGCGCCGAACAGAGCAGCAACCGCTGTAGGTGGTGCGGAATAGGAACCAGGCAACCAGAAATACATTAACAAACCCGCTTTTAAACTAAAGACAATCAAGAAAATGATCGCAATTAAGGTTAGCAGCGGTCCTTGTCCCGTTTCCGCCACGCGGACTGCGACATGGGCCATGTTTAACGTACCAAGAGCACCGTATAAATACGCAATACCCAGCAAGAAAAACCAAGATGCCAATACATTGATCAAGACATATGTAATACCTTCCTTCAATTGCATCTTGCGTCCACCAAGAGTTAGCAATACATAGGAAGCTAGTAACATTACTTCAAAACAAACAAAGAGGTTAAATAAATCTCCAGTCAAAAACGAACCGTTGACACCCGCGACCAAAAACAGGAAGAACGGGTAGAAAAACATGGTCTCTGTCTCTACTCCTGTCGAAGCGAATGAATACAGTAAAATAATACTTGAAACAACGCATGTGGTAAGTACTAGCAACATAGCGAATGAATCGCCCACAAACAAAATACCATGTGGTGGTAGCCAGCCTCCAAAATCTAGTCGCATAATGCCGTGCAGATGAATTTGCTGCAGACAATACGCAGCGATCCCAGCAGAAGCAATTATCGTTAGAATACTCAGCACACGTTGCAAACGGATATAGGGGCGTAAGAACACTAAAATCACACCTATCAAAATAGGCAGAATCATAGGCAATACTAATAAATTATTCATCTTGTCGTCCTCGCAATCCAGGTCCCCGGTTAGACTCCTGATACAAACGGTAAGATAATACGAGCAAAAATGCCGTCACCGCAAAGCTGATAACAATCGCCGTTAAAATAAGCGCTTGTGGTAAGGCATCCGTATATTCAGCCGCATTTTCTGTCAGCAAGGGCACATCCCCTTTTTTCAAACCGCCCATCGTCAGTAATAATAAGTTAATGGCATGCGATAGGATTGCGGTCCCTAAAATGATTCGCAACATCTCTTTTGACAGAAGTAAATAGACGCCTACAGTCACCAGCACTCCAACCAGAAGGGTAATTAATGTCTCCATTACTCCACGTCCTCACTGATTCCTAAAATAATGGTCACGACGACACCGAGCACAGTCAACGCGACGCCCGCTTCGAAAATCGTCATCGTTCCAAGTTCCGTCTCACCGAAAACCGGTAAATCCACTAGCCACGTTGTCTGGGTCAGGAAAGGCTCGCCGAACACTATCGACAACATCCCCGTCCCTACCGCCAGCAACACACCAAGTGCCGCCACTCGCTTAAAATCAAACGGTGTTCCGCGGTGAACGGTTTCTATGTCATAAACCAAGTACAATAATACAAACGCCGAAGAGAGTACAAGTCCGCCAATAAAGCCACCACCTGGACTATTGTGTCCCGCTAAAAACAGCTCCACGCCAAACGTCAAGATGATGAAGAAAACAATCTTCGTGACTGTTTGTAAGATCACATCATTTTTCTTCAGAGTGATCCGCTCCCTTCTTGCGACGCAGTTTGACTAATGAGTAAACGCCAAGACCTGCGATGAACAATACCAATACCTCAAGCATCGTATCGAACGCACGGAAGTCCCCAAGTATCGTGTTGACCACGTTTAGACCGCCAGCAATCCTTGATGCCGTTTCATAATAAACTGAGATAGATGGATAGATGGAATGACCTTGCACGAGTAGAGCAACCACTGTGACGGCTATTCCCGAAGCGATCGCGATCAATCCATTACGCACTCGCATGGAAATCGATTTATGTTCAGGCTTCCACTCCGGTAAGTAATAGAAGCAGAGCAAGAACAACACTGTCGTGACCGTCTCGACAACTATTTGCGTCAATGCCAAGTCTGGTGCGCGGAATACGACAAATAGAATCGCAATCGAATAGCCCAATACACCATTAAGAACAATAGCAGCAATCCTTGATTTCGCATACAAAATCGCCACACTTGAGCACATCATGACGAAGATAATAATACCTTCATTGATCTCAATTGGGGCATCATTCGAAAAGTCGAAAATGAATTGTTGAAAACCTAGTAACCCTACTCCGACAAGTGCAATGAAAACTAACATGATGTAAGCAACATAGTCACGTACCGATCCAGTCATGTAGGCTTTCGTCACAACAGAAGCGATTCGTTCAGTGCGAATTAAAAACGCATTATAAAAGCGGTCGAGTGTCCATTGTAAAAAGCCTAATCTGTAAATACCTTTCCAGTAACGCAAGAAACGATACAGTAAGATTCCGGCGACAATCAAACCAATCGTCATAAAGATTGGCACCCCCCATCCATGCCACACATGAATTTCAGGTACTAGACCGGTCATTCCTTCAAATTTTGGATACACGGCATTCATTGCGGGCCCTAAAATATACGTACCGAGCAGATTCGGGAAGAAAAATATCAGTACGACTAGACTCCCAAGAACTATCGGTGAAATCAGCATTTGAATCGGTGCTTCATGTGCTGGTCGCTGTCCCGACATCGGTGGCGGTACTTTGCCGAAAAACGTCTGAAACACAATAATCATACAATAAATGAAAGTGAATATACTTCCGATCCATGCAACGATCGGGAACAACAACACCATCGAATCCATCGTCAACAGATTCGCATCTTTCAATGACAGCATGGCTTCAAAAAAGAGTTCCTTACTTAAGAAGCCGTTAAATGGTGGAAGGCCCGCCATGGAAAAACTACCGATCAGTGCGATGGTAAACGTGATCGGCATAATAGTAGCTAATCCACCGAGCCGTTTAATATTACGTGTACCTAGCTGATGATCTAAAATACCGACGACCATAAATAAAGCGCCTTTAAAGGTAGAATGATTGATTAAATGAAATAATGCAGCGAACGTCGCAGCAGTAAATAATGCAATTTGCGCACTCTCAGAAGATGCGAATGCCAGTGAACCGATGCCTAACAAACTCATGATCATTCCGAGCTGACTCACTGTAGAGAACGCGAGTAGAGCTTTTAGATCCGTTTGCTTCACTGCATTTACAGACCCCCATAGCATCGTCAATAATCCTACACATGACACAACATAGAACCATGTCGCATCACCTGCGAAAATTGGTGTGAAACGTGCCACTAAATAAATTCCTGCTTTAACCATCGTCGCGGAGTGTAGATACGCGCTGACGGGCGTAGGTGCTTCCATTGCATCAGGCAACCAAATATGGAATGGAAACTGTGCAGACTTAGTGAACGCACCGAGCAAAACAAGTAGCATAGCAGGGATGAATAACGAATCCGCTGCAATCACTTCCCGCATAGCGATTAATTCCTGCAAATTAAATGTCCCTGTGATCGTATAGAGCATTAAAAATCCAACTAACATGAAGACACCGCCCGTGACGGTAATGAGCATGGATTTCTTCGCTCCGTATCTGGATTGTTTTCGGTGATACCAAAATGCAATCAATAGAAAGGAGGAAATACTCGTTAATTCCCAAAATACGTAAAGAACGATCAAGTTATCAGATAAAACGACTCCCAACATAGCGCCCATGAAAAGCAGTAAATATGTATAGAAACGCCCGATCGCTTCTCGCTCTGAAAGATAATAAATGGAATACAACACAACTAAACTTCCAATACCCGTAATCAATAAAGCAAAAATCATACTCAATCCATCTAAATGAGTGGAAAAATGTACACCCGCAGAAGGTATCCAAGGGAATGTATATAAATAAGAAGCTCCATTTGAAAGCGATGGAACTAGGCGGAGTAATAAAATGAATAAGAAGAGCGGAATTGTAATCACGAACCAACCAATCCGTCGACCTGTCAGGAATTTATGTATAAATGGCACTAAACATGCTGCGATAAATGGTAAGAAAATTGCTAGCAAGACAGTTATCAATCTAACACCTCCAAAAAATATTTTTTTATATAATACTGAGGGACTCTTGACTGAACCCTATACGTTATGCATAATGGGACTCTAAGTATAGAATATATTCTCTACTGAAAAGTATACACTACTTTATCAAAAACCGCATAGGAAGCGCGGTCAGCATACTGTAAGGCCAAGTTCGTAATCCCGTCTCTGGGATGAGGTTCTCTGGCGGAATTGCAGCGGAAAGCATTCCCCTAATATGTGAACCGAATACACGTAGTTTATAGAATTCAAAGAGGTGAAGAGTCATTATGGGCAAAATGAAAAGCCGTATGGACGAGAGCATTCTCGTTTGTGTGTATTACGGTCCAAATGGTGAACGTCTCATTAACAGAGGATATAAAATTGCTGCAATCATGGACTGTCCACTCTATATCCTGACCGTCGACCCTGCTCCACTAGATGATTTCGATGTGGAGAAGTCAGAGTATGTAGACCGTTGGAAAGAACTTGCGGAAGAGTTGGATGTAGAAGCGTTCATTATTCGCGATGATGAGAAGCGCCCTACTGCAAAAGTCATCAAAGAAGTGGCTCACCAGTACGGTATTACACAGATTATTATCGGACAGACTGCACAAAGTCGCTGGGAAGAAATCACAAAAGGTTCATTCATGAACGTTCTGTTGAGAGAAATTCCATTTGTGGACTTTCATGTCGTGTCGGTTGATCGTGCGATTAAGGTTGAGACGGAAGGGACGTTTGAAAAGGGAGTACGTGCCTATCTGGTTCCAGATGGCGATAACTTCCGCATAAACTTCACGCTTTCGAAACATGCGCAGTACGAGGGAATTTTCTTTAAGGAGATCGGTACGGATTTCAATAACGGTCTTTTTAAGTTCATGCAGAATAATAAGATCTGCCAGGTACAGATAGAAGATGACCAGGTGATCGACTCAAGCAAGATCCAGTGCAAGATACAGAATTAATATCACTTGAGATGTCCCAGGATGGGGCATCTCTTTTTTGTGTAGGGTTAGAGTCAAATGCAAAGGTCTTGGAATGGGGTTCTATAGAAGTGAGTGAGTTTGTGAGTGGTTCGGGATGGAAGCTCCAGTTGGGGGACGCTTTCCCATGGGCTCTCGGCGAGCCAACCAGGTCGCAGGCTCCCTTTTGGTTGTCTCTCCTTTCGAGCTGATCCTGCGGGAAGAGCCGTAACGAAGAACGGCTTTTGCGAGTAAAAGCGCAGCGTTAGGAGCACATCTTTGCACTTCGCCCCCAACTTCCGCTTCCATCCTACGTTGATAGTGTGGTTACTTAGATTACTCACTGTAAGAAGTGTTTGAATTATTGTTTTGTCTTAACTTATTTAAGTTCAAGTATTGAAGTATAATATCGATTACAAGCCTAACTTCAATGTACAACGAAAAATATTATCTACTCACACTGCAAGGGATTGGAGCGAGAGCCGTAGCGAAGGACGGCTTTTGAGAGTAAAAACGTAGCGTTAGGAGCACATCTTTGCACCAGGGGGTAATTCACCGCGTCCGCTCCGAAGCGCAAACCCCCTACGCTATCACATCGCCAGCCTATCCGCAGCACTTTTCCTACCAATTCCAAACGTAAAAAAGCTGTCCAAATAAGTCATTAAAGCCCTGACATTTTGGACAGCACGTGCACCTCTTATTATTCCGGAAGCTCTTCCCCGACGATCTTCACTTCCATCTCTAGATCAATCCCGAAATTCTTCTTCACTTCCGCTTTCACCATCTCAATCGTACGAATATAATCTGACGCCGTAGCATCCTTCTTGTTCACGATGAATCCCGCATGCTTAGTAGACACTTCCGCTCCACCAAACCCTTTACCTTGCAATCCACTATCCTGGATCAACTTTCCGGCGAAGTAGCCCGGTGGTCGTTTAAACACACTACCCGCTGAAGGATATTCGAGAGGTTGCTTCGACTCACGCTGGAACGTTAAGTCCGCCACCGCAGAATCGATATCGTCTTGCTCACCTTGAGCTAGTGCGAATTCTGCTGATAGAACATAATAGCCTTCTGTAGTAATGATACTTTTACGATACCCTAGTTCCAACTCGTCTTTTGAAAGCACAAAAATCTTTCCTGTGCTATCCATTACAGTTGCTTGAAGAATGATGTCTTTGATTTCCCCACCATATGCACCTGCGTTCATTGCCATGGCACCACCGATTGACCCTGGTATTCCACATGCAAACTCAAGACCCGTTAAGCAGGCTTTTGCTGCTTCTCTAGAGGCTTCAATTATGTCAGCACCAGCTTCCGCTATCATTCTATTACCTTCAATCTTTATATGATTAAAGTTCGCCATATACATGACAATTCCTCGTACACCGCCATCACGAACGACCATATTCGAACCGTTCCCCAGCAATAAAATCGGTATATTGTGATCGTAAGCATAGCTAACAACCGCTTGCACTTCTTCTATTGTGCCAGGCGCGGCAACGACATCCGCTTTACCGCCTAGGCGTGTTTTCGTATATTTGTTTAGTGGTTCATCAAGTAACAACCAACCGCTTTGTATTTTCTTTTGAAGTTCTTCAAACCATCGATGTTTTGACACCTACATCAAGTCCTTTCAGTATACGTGTCTCCAATTTTACGGAAACAATCTTATCCATCTATTAGTATGCTTGCAATCGGCCTTTTTGACAAGGTATTTCATTTTGACTTTTGATGTTATTTCAATTACAGTTTAGCTAACTAAATATCCATAAGGAGGAGTGAAAGTGAATAGATGGAAAGTAGATCGCATAGCGTCCGCTGTCGGCTTTTCAGTTCCACATATGATGGTATCCACTGTAACGGGAACGTTTGAAGAGTTTTCAGGTGAATTACAAGGGAATATAGCAGATCTAACAAAGAGCAAGATTAGTTTTCAAGTAATTGTCCCTTCCATCCAGACCAAGAATAGAGACCGTGATCTACATTTATGCTCGGAAGACTTTTTTGATGCACAAATCTTTCCACAAATGACTTTCACTTCTCGCTCCATTTATAACGACATAGACGGCAAGTATCAAATGTCGGGCGATCTCACTGTTAAAAACACCACGAAGCGAGCAGTATTCTGTATCACTCCCAAAGAAGTCACCATATTCGGCGCCACTTATCTTGTCGAGGGTGAAATCAAAAGAAAAGACTTCGGTTTAATGTGGAATCGCGCAATCGAAGCTGGTGGTGTCATGGTCGGCGATGTAATTGATATTCGAATGACGATTGTAGTTTCTAAAGATGAAGAAAATATAAAACAGCAGCAACCTGAATAGGTCACTGCCTTAAAAGCTTGAAGACAACTCGAGAGTTTTTCTGAGTATATCTTCAAGCTTTTCTTTCATTATAGTGTGGATTCACTGCCTTAGGACAAGGTGCTAGTTAATCGTAAATGAAATGCGTCCACCAAGAGTGTAAACTATACCCTTTTAGCTCTTCTGTCTTCCAAGAAGGTTAGATATCACAAGAATCGTCGTCACATTGACCGCCGTTATCAGTGCCTAGTACTTGTAACGTTGGTTTCGTAATGCCTTCTTCTTCCGCAATCTTTTCTAACGCTTCGACAAATGCTTCTGTGGGCTGTGCACCGCTTATAGCATACTTCCTATTAATAACAAAGAACGGTACGCCTTTAACTCCAACTTCCTGCGCTTCGTCAATATCGCGTTTCACTTCGTTAGAGAAGTCATTACTATGAAGCATCGCCTTGGTTTTCTCTGCATCCAATCCAGCTTCCGTCGCGATCGCTACGAGTACTTGCTCCGTATCGATGCTCTCCCCTTCCACGAAGTAACTATGCATTAGCTGCTCTGTTACTTCCTTCTCGAGTCCGTGTTTTTCTGCGAATTTCGCAAGGCGATGTGCATCAAATGTATTGGATGTTTTCATTTTATCCACTTGATACTGAAGATCCACTGTTTTTGCTTGCTCTTCGATATTCTTCATCATATTTTCTGCTTCTTGTTTACTAACATTAAATTTAATAGCTAATCCATCCAATAATGATTGGCCAGAATCAATTGGTGTACTTGGATCCAATTGATACGCCTTGAATATGACCTCCGCTTTTTCGTCAAGTCCAGACTGTTTCAAGGCATGTTCCAAACGTCTTTTACCAATATAGCAAAATGGACAAACATAATCTGACCATACTTCAATTTTCATTTTTTTGCCCCACCTTTCTATCTTCTATTTTAGATTCAAGTAAAGTTGGCAACAATGTTAATGCTTACGTTATGTAAATTTATAGAATGAGGTGTCCAAATGAATGAATCATTATGGCTTGCTACTGCTTATCCGAAGTCTAGTTATCCAACAGTAGAAGATGATTTAACATGTGAAGTGTTGATCATCGGAGGTGGTTTAAGTGGAATAGCGAATGCTTACTTTTTAGCTAAACAAGGAAAAGATGTGGTGTTGCTAGAGAAGAACAGCTTGCTGCACGGTGCAACAGGAAATTCTACAGGTAAATTAACCGCCCAACACGATTTGGTGTATGCGGATATGATTGAACAGTTTGATGTAGATAGTGCTAAACAATATTTCAATGTAAATGAACAAGCTCTTGATTTCGCACGATCCATTTCTGAAGCGGACCAATTGCAAGTTGCCCATTCAGCACTTTATTCTCAATCGGCTGAGGGTACAGAACGATTACTTGCGGAAAAAAAGGCTTACGAAGCGATCGGAATTCCATTTGTTCTTGCAGGAAGCGCATCCTACTTGCCATTTGAAACTGCTCATACATTACTAGTCGAAGACGAAGCACAAATACATCCCGTTCGTTTCGGGCAACAATTAGCGCAACTTGCTGTGAAAGAAGGCGCACGAATATTTGAACATGCACAAGTCGCTGCTTTAGATACCGATCGTCATTTCGTCAAGCTCTCTTCATCTAAAATAGTCGGTTACCGTCAGCTTGTCATCTGCTCTCATTATCCTATTGAAGCTCTAGAAGGGATGCAAATTCTCAAACTGGATGTGGAGCGATCCTATATCGCTGCGGCAAAGACCGAAACACCATTTGACCATCAATATATATCAGTGGACGAGCCGAAACGCTCCATACGAACCGCTACGATTGATGATCAATCCTATTTATTGCTATGTGCGCAATCACATCCTGCCGGTTCAGAAAAAGAAACACAGTTACATTATGATAGCTTGACCGAGGATATAAAAACGACTTTGGGACATCCTGATATTGTCTACAAATGGTCGGCACAGGATCCGTCTACACCTGATTTAGTACCTTATGCAGGAGCCATTTCAACTTCTTCTCCAGACGTTTATATTAGTACGGGCTATCGGAAATGGGGACTATCCAACTCTTTGGCGTGTGCAGAAATCATCTCGGATGCAATTGTCGGACGATCGAATGCCGCAAGTGAATTGTTTTCTCCAGGCAGAACAGATTTTGGTTCATTATTCAATCGCGCTTTATTATTAGGTGGCCGTACAGTAAAAGAATTTGCCGGTGGACATATCGCTCGAACCGACTCTCCAATCTGTACGCATATGGGTTGCCGCACTCGCTGGAATAAAGGAGATCAAACATGGGACTGTCCTTGTCACGGTTCCCGGTTCCGTGCAGATGGAACCGTATTAGAAGGGCCAGCCACCCAGCCTCTCGATTTAGGATAAAAAAACTGTCACAGAAATCGTTTTACCGATTCTCTGTGACAGTTTACTAATTATGAAAGTGCTTCAGTCAATACAGGAACAATTTGTTTCTTGCGTGAAACGATTCCTCTCAACAATGCAGAATTATTATTGAAATCTACATTAAACGCAGATCCTGCACGTTCCGCTTCTTTTCCAAGCGCAATGATAACCGAGTCACTATTAATGATGTCAGTCACAACAAATAGGAATAAATCCAATCCCTTTTGTTCGATCACTTCATTTAATACAACTTCTAGTTCATCTTGGCGCCCAAGGATATCTTGCAAGTCCACTGCGTTTACTTGTGCGATTTCCATTTTCACATCGCCGAAAATAAATTCTTTCGCATCTAAGTTAGCCAATTCTCTTACAGGCACTGAACTCAAGTCCGCCCCTGCTTTTAACATGTCTAAACCATACACAGCCGCATCTACTTCTGCAATAGCGGCAAGCTCTTCAGCTGCTGCCTGGTCTTGCGGTGTGAACGTTGGTGATTTGAACAGCAATGAATCCGACACGATTGCGGATAGCATTAAACCAGCAATATTTTTCGGTATTTCAACGCCATGTTCTTTGAATAATTTATTCAAAATCGTTGCTGTACAGCCTACTGGTTCCGCACGGTAATATAGCGGATCATTTGTCTGGAAGTTCGCAATACGGTGATGGTCGATCACTTCCAACACTTGTACATCATCCAAGTCATCCACACTTTGCTGCTTTTCATTGTGGTCGACTAAGATGACTTGGGATGTTTCAGTTGCCGCTTTTTCAATTAGACGTGGGGCTTCAAAGCCGAAAGTTTCAAGAGCGTATGCTGTTTCTTTCGTGATATTCCCTAGACGTACAGCTTCCGCATCCACACCAATTTGTTGTTTGAGATATGCATACGTAATCGCAGATGCGATAGAATCCGTATCCGGGTTTTTATGTCCAATAACCAAAACTTTTGACATTTTTTAATTCCTCCTATTTCACTATGTTTACTAACTATATTCTATCACACTAATTCTGATTGACTAGTGGGAAATAGTAAAGATTGTATTTCATCTTTATTATGAAGGAAGTCTGCAATCGTATAACGGTCGAGTACGGCAAAATAAGCTTGGAGTGCTTCATATAACACACCCCGCAACTGGCAGGCCTGAGACAACACGCACATGTTTTTATTTGGATCAAAACATTCGACTAAATGAAAGTCGTCTTCTGTTTTACGAACTAATTCTCCTACATTGATACTAATCGGTTCTACACTGAGACGGATTCCGCCACCACGACCGCGAATAGTTTCGATCAGTTCCAGCTTCCCTAATTCATGGACTATTTTGGTGAGGTGATTTTTTGAGATCTGATAAGCATCCGATATTTCTTGAACAGTGGATAATTCACCCGGTTTCTTAGTAGCTAAAAAAATCAGAACACGCAGCGAATAATCTGTATACATTGTCAAACGCATAATATCACCACTTTCTGCTCTCCCTTCATTATAGCATTTCCGATTGGAAAATCATCGATTTACGCTGGTGGTTATAAGTGGAAGCGTGGCTACTTTTTGAATAGAATGTGACAACCTTCACATTTTCTTTTTAAACATGTATTTAACATATAGCTTTTAAAACATAAATGATTTATGATAGAGATATCAAATACGGAGAGGTTGTGCATTATAAATGTTAGATCAAAAAACTATCGACGTTATCAAATCCACAGTACCAGTACTAGAGGAACACGGAACAGCTATTACTACAGCGTTTTACAAAAATATGTTTGTGGCTCATCCCGAATTACTAGATATATTCAACCATGCTAATCAGTCTCAAGGACGTCAGCAGACAGCTCTTGCAAACACAGTATACGCAGCAGCGCAACATATCGATAACCTAGAAGCAATTCTACCGGTTGTTGTACAAATCGCTCACAAGCACGTATCACTTGGAATCTTGCCGGAACATTATCCAATTGTCGGAGAGTATCTATTAAAAGCCATTAAAGAAGTACTTGGCGATGCAGCGACTCCTGAAATTATGGATGCATGGGAAGCCGCTTACGGTGTAATCGCTGGCGCATTCATCGGTGTAGAAAAAGATATGTACGAGAATACAAAAAAAGCTGACGGTGGATGGGAATTATTTAAAGACTTCGAAATCGTCGACAAAGTAGAAGAAAGTGATGTCATTACTTCATTTTACTTAAAGCCTGTTGACGGTAAAAAACTACCATACTATTTACCAGGACAATACATTACAATCCGCATGGAAATCCCAGGCGCGAAAAACATTGTTAACCGTCAATATAGTTTGTCTCAAAAATCAAATGATGAGACTTTCCGTATCTCGGTTAAACGTGAAGATACATTATCACCAAACGGCGTAGTATCTTGCTACTTGCATGAAAATGCAAGCGTTGGCGACATTGTTGAAGTCAGTGCACCAGCAGGTGATTTCTTCTTGGATCCAACAGGTACAGCACCTGTTACATTAATCAGTGGCGGTGTAGGTATTACACCTATGAAAGCTATGTATTCAACGATTGCAGACTTGTCTCCTGAACGTGAAGTAGCATTCTTGCATTCTGCACGTACACGCAGCCAACAAGCATTTGCGAATAAACTAGAGCAATTAAATGCAAAATTGCCAAACTCTACGTACAAAGCTCTTTATTCAGAAGAGGGAGACGGCATGTTCACTCGTAAGTTCCTTGAAGAAAACGTCATTGCAGGCAGTGATGTCTATGTATGTGGACCTACTGGCTTCATGGAGTTCGTTCTTCAGCAGCTTTATGCAATGGGTGTACCAGAAGAGAAAATCCACTTCGAGTTCTTCGGTCCAGCTGTAGCACTTCAATTACAATCAGTATAAGCACAAAATACCCTCGTGAATCAATTCACGAGGGTATTTTTTATATTTTATTCGGCATACGGAATGAAGCCATGATGAGTGCTGCTACTAAAAACAAACCCAAATAGCCAACAACTGGATATAGCGTACTGACCAATTTAGTAAATCCAAAGAAGCTAAGTACATAGCCAATTACTAGTGATAATGCTACAAACACTTTAAACTTTAGCGTGCCACTTTTGATGAACCGAGCACCAAATGCATAGAACATGCTAACTGCTGTATTGAATATCATGCCGTACAAAATACATGCCATGAAAATAGCAAAGATCGGTGAAATATTATTAATAACCGCAAGCATCGGCAATTCTGCCCCTGCTACGCTCTCTACTTGCGAGAAGATCGCCAAGTGACTTAACAGAATTAAAATACCCAATCCCAAGCCACCTGCAAATCCTCCCCATGCTGCTGTTTTTTCATTTTTCTCCGCACTCCCCATGACAATCGCCATCGGTGCACCTAGCGCAATATTAAACGATACATAATTAATTGCAGATATAAACCAGTTAGGCAATGTTGTGGGCAAGGCTTTTGCAATAGGGTCAAGAACAGCGAACGTTGTATCCATCGTGACGATACTATAAACAGATACAGCGACTACCGCAATAATTAAAAACGGCGTGACACTGCCGATTATCGCAACTACCTTATCTACGTTTAATAATACCGTCAAGAACACTAATACTATCATTAGTAAACTACCTACATACGTCGGCAAGCCGAATTGCTGGTGTAAATTGGCGCCTGCACCTGCAAGCATCACCACTCCAACGCCAAATAGCGTGAAGATAATAATGCCATCCACGATGACGCCTAGATAACGTCCGCTGATTTTGTAGATTACGTCTTTATGCGATGGTGTCTGCATTCTACTTCCAAGACGCGTTAATGTCATTCCTAAATACGCGAACAGGGCCGTACAAATTACTGCGCCAATCATGCCTAAATAGCCGAAGCTCGTAAAATACGTCATGATTTCATTGCCAGAAGCAAATCCTGCTCCTACAACGATTCCAATAAAAGCACTGCCCATTTTTAATAATTTCTTCATGATTTCCCCTATTCTTCTCTGTAGCTAGATACATCTAAAATGTTCGTTAGCCTATTTTCTATATTTCGAGACGAACGGATTGTCTTTTTCGTAAAAACGCCAAGGATAATGTACAGCTTCTCCTGTATTCCCAATCCCTACTCGTGGCCCGGCTTCTATCTCGCCTTGAGGTAAGCCCTCTGCGATATAGAGAGGCTTTTGCGTCCAATGATGCCCATAGTATGACATCGTCACTCCAAGCGCCTTGGAAAGCTTGCCTGGCCCATTCGTAAGATCCGTCACTTTCTTAATGTGTATGCCGCGCCTTGCCTGCATATGACTTACTCCCTCTATCGGCTCACCCGCACGTAATAAGACCGCATGAGGTGTACCTTCTTGTGCGCTCACGACATTCATCAGTACATGGGTGTGCATCTGATATGTATAGACGGATCCCGGCTCTCCGAACATCACTTCCGTACGTTTCGTTCTACGGTTACCGTAACTATGTGCAGCACGGTCTTCGGCCCCATGATACGCTTCTGTTTCCACAATCCTGACTACTGATAGTCCTTCGGGTTGTTCATGGACAATATATTGGCCGACTAAATTGCGAGCAAGCTCTAAGACAGGAGCATCAAAGAACGATGGATCTATCGGTTCATACATACTATCTTCTCCTTTCACTTCTTATGCCAAGCCTTGTCCTGTTGCGAATTCACGATAGAGATCATGTGTATTTAATAGTTCTGTGTGATTTCCTCTACCGGTGATCTGGCCATTCTCTAAAAATAATAGTTGATCTGCATGCAGCACCGTTGCTAACCGATGCGCAATAATGAGAGTCGTCCTACCGTACATTAAATGACGTAGCGCTTCTTGAACATGCGTTTCCGAACCACTATCTAAATTTGATGTCGCTTCATCCAATAATAAAATCTTAGGATTATGCAGTAACGCACGTGCAATCGCAATTCTCTGGCGCTGCCCCCCAGAGAGCTTCATGCCACGCTCCCCTACCATCGTATCGAATTGATCAGGCATATCTTTTATGAAAGTATAAGCATTGGCAGCTTTTGCAGCTTCAATAACTTGTTCAATAGGTGGTCTTTCTTCAAGACCATATGCAATATTGTCGAGAATGGTTCCGCTGAGTAACGGGCTTTCTTGTGAGACGTAGCCTATGCGCTTTCGCCAATCAGATAAAGGAATAGTATCGATCGGATTTTCTCCAACTCGTATTTCCCCAGATGTAGGTTGATAAAATCTTTCTACCAGTGAAAAGATCGTCGTCTTCCCGCCACCACTTGGTCCGACAAATGCCGTTACAGTGCCTGGCTCAGCTTTGAATGAAATTCCGTTCACTACGTTCTTTCCCTCTTCATATGAAAAATGAACATTTGAAAACGTAATGGCTTCTTCTGCTTTCGTTATACTGTTACCTTCTGCAGACTCTGAATCCATTCGCAAAATCCCTTGAATTCGCTCCGTTGCACCTACTGCTTTTTGGAATGAAGTGAAAAACTGAGCCATTTGTGCAAATGGTACGATAATCTGAAATAACAAGAATATAATTGCGACGAGCGTTCCGGCCGATAATGCGCCTTTTGCGACTTGGGCTCCACCGTATCCAAGAATCACTACTAGGATACCCATCATAGTCAACATCATAATAGGCGAAATTACTGCTTGGATTTTCGCTTCTTTCAACCCATATCGAAACAAAGACTGAATGGCGATTTTTCCCTTTTCACCTTCAGCAGGTTCTGCGCGATACGCTTTCACTAAACGTATATCTCCAAGCACACGTCCGAGATGCCCGGAAAACTTCGCCATTTCAGCTTGTGTTGCTTTTGCAACTTTATGCATTAACCGCCCAAGCGGATACAGAATCGCCATACTGATGGGTATACTGACTAACATAATAACTGTCATTTTCCAATCCAGTACCAATAGAATAATGACCGCTCCGATAATGGAGATCATACCCGAAATGAACGATACCAGATGCTCCGAGACAAGGGATTTTAATACAGTGGTATCTTGTGTGATGCGGCTCATCGTTTCTCCCGTTTCATTTTGATCAAAGTACGGTACAGGCAACCGGAGTACCTTTTGCCATAATTGATTGCGCAAGTCCGCAACTACCGTCTCACCTATGTAGGCAAGCATGTAGTAGGAAAATCCACCGGCAATTGCTTGCACTACAAATAAGACGAGCAAGAAGATACCCGTTTTCCAATTTAGTAATTCACTTGTGAAAGAGTCCACTAAATCTTTAGTAATTAACGGTACAGCCAGTCCTGCAGCTGTTTCAACTAGAGAAAGTATCAATGCGAAGACCGTCACGGCTATTGGCCAATGTAACATTTTAACTAAACTCATAAAGTTTTTAATGGATCCTTTTGGTTTTGCTTGAGCACTCATGATGTACCCTCTTTTCTACCTTATTCAAATGGATGTTGCGTAAGCCCTTGAAGATACTCACCGATACGCTGCCAATCGGCTTCAAGTTCGGGTCTAAGAGATGGGCGATAAAATACGGATGCTGGATGGAATGTCGGTAATATCGTGTAGGATTCATCCGTTAAACTATATTGTTTATCTTCTAATGCCGCCAAATATTGAACAGGTTGCGTAAGAACTTGTCCATGCAAGGCTGTGACCTTCGCATGTTTTCCAAGCAATCGCTGTAAACCAATATTACCAAGTGTCACAATGAGCTTAGGTTGAAGATTTGCTACTTCAAAATCAAGTACAAGCGCATGGGCCAGTTGCTCTTTTTGTGTCGGTGGACGATTATATTTACGTTCCGTTAACGTTCCATCTCGTTCTTTCTTCGTCCCCCATTTATAAGGTCTACTTCGGAATGAACTAGTCATATAAACATCTTCACGCGTTAAACCAATGGATGAAAGTGACTTCATCAGCTCATCACCTGCACGTCCAACGAACGGAACACCATGTATCGCTTCATGTTCCCCTGGCGCCTCTCCGATCAATAAGAGTGTAGGTGATTTCGGACCTTCTCCACGGACAAAGCCTTCTACCGGAAATCCTTCGCTACGTTCTAAAGCTATACGCACCATTTCATCTGGTATGCGAAACATCGTATCCACTCCTTTCTGTAATTATAAAGGTTTCTGCGTAGAATCAAAAATGTTAGCCATTGAAAAAGCCGCTCCCATTTATGTTAAATGGAAACGGCTTACTTTATACTATGTCAATTCGGTTTGTTTCGTTTCTGTTCCAAGGAATATCACAGCTAGCACTCCTACCATAATAGCTGCACAAAAAATGCCAAAGATGATTCCGAACCCATAGCCTGCTGCTAACAACGAGCCTACAAGAAGCGGTCCGAAAATGCCTCCCACGCGCCCAATAGCAGCAGCGACTCCAGACCCCGTAGCTCGAATAGCTGTAGGATATTGTTCCGGAGAATAAGCATAGAGTGCTCCCCACGCTCCTAGGTTGAAGAAGGATAGAAATGCACCAGCTAGCATCAATGTAGTCAATGTCTCCGCATTACCGAAAGCAAGCGCACTGATTGCCGTTCCAAATAAATAAGTAGCCAGAACAAATTTACGTCCCATGCGCTCGATTAGCCATGCGGCACTGAAATAACCAGGAAGCTGTGCCAATGTCATGAGTAATACATAGCCAAAGCTTTTGATCAGACTGAAACCTTTGATCACCATGACACTCGGTAACCACAGGAACATACCGTAATATGAGAAGACAACAGCAAACCAAACGATCCACAACATAATCGTTCGTCTCCTGAATGCCGGAGCAAGTAATTGTTTAAGTTTATGACCTGTCGTTTCTGTCGTTTTACCTTCTTCTTCAAACTTTTTGGAATCCGGTAAATTTCGGCGTAGATAAATTGCATAGAAAGCAGGCAAAGCCGTGATGATCAATGCGACACGCCAACCGAATGCAGGAATTACAAAATATGCGATCAACGCAGCAATAAGCCAACCAGCCGCCCAAAAACTTTCCAACAGAACGACTACCCGCCCACGCTCTTTTGCCGAAACACTTTCTGACACAAGCGTCGATGCGACTGGGAGTTCCCCACCCAATCCTGCTCCGACTAAGAAACGCAATGCCAAGAATGCCCACAGAGTCGTCGTCAGTGCGGATAAGCCACTCGCTACGGAAAACAACACCAACGTCAGCATGAATACATGTTTTCGTCCAATCCGATCGGCTAATAAACCGAAGCCAAATGCTCCGATGGCCATACCGATAGAGTTCACACTGCCGATCCATCCCATCTCTGTTGAAGTTAGATTCCATTCAACAGCGAGCGCAGCAATGATGAAGGATAAAATTCCGACATCCATCGCATCGAACATCCATCCCGTACCCGCGATGCCTAATAATTTATTCCTTGAAATCTCTTTCTTCTTCACCTGTCTTCTACCTTTCCATTATGTAATCTTTAGGTGTCTTTACATGTGTCATTATAACACTTTGCCTATGTATTTGACTAGTGTTTTTGAGGTGCTGCTTGGTGGGATGGGATTGGGATTGGGGTTGGGGTTGAGGTTGAAATTGGGGCTATGAGCATTTATGTGGGCCTATAGAGCGGTTGCGAAGACCGATAGAGCACTCGCAGCGTCGCTATGAGCGCTTGAGAATCCCAATAGAGCACTCACGGAGTCCGATAGAGCGTTCAAGCCAGTTCATTGAGCACGCTACATCTATTTACCAACACAAAAATGAAAAAACCCGGAAGACTAAGTCTCCCGGGTTTACCTTCATTCTTATAGTCCAGCTTCTACTTCTTTGATCATTTCTTTGATTGATTGAAGTCCGCCACCAGATAGGTACCAGTATTCACCATTCAAATAAACCATTTTTTCGTTCTTGAATGCATTTGTTTTCTTCACTAGGTCATTTTCAACCGAATCTTTTGCTGTTGCACCGTTACCAATTGCTGCGTCGCGGTCGATCACGAAAAGAATATCTGGGTTTGTTTCTAAGATATATTCAAACGTAATATTTTGTCCATGTGTAGAAACTTCAATTTTGTCATCAGCCGGTTCAAAACCGAATACGTCGTGAACTAGTCCGAAACGTGAGCTTGGACCGTATGCACTTACTTTTCCTTCAGTTGCCAAGACGATCAATGCTTTGCTGTCGATTCCTTCAGTTTTAGCTTTGATTTCTTCGATGCTTGCATCTACATTTGCTAATTCAGTATTCATTTCATCTTCTTTATCGAAGATTGTAGCAATTTTACCCATGTTCTCTTTGAAAGATTCCATATAGTTAGATGTATCAACGCCCAAGTAGATAGTTGGTGCGATTTCAGACAACTGGTCATACAAATCTGCTTGACGAGCAGAGATCAGAATTACATCAGGCTTCATTTCATTGATTGCTTCAAAGTCAGGCTCTTTCAAACTACCAAGGTTTTCATACTTTTCATCTTCATACTTAGATAGGTAACCAGGTACGTTTGATTGTGGAAGACCTGCTACCTCTACTCCAAGCTCATCTAATGTATCCAAAGTTCCAAAGTCGAATACTACAACTTTTTCAGGGTTTTTCTCAAGTGTTGTTTCGCCAAGTTCATGTTCAATTGTTACTTCCGTACTTTCTTCAGCTGGCTTATCTTCAGGTGTTGCGTTGTCTGCAGGTTTTTCTTCTTCTTTTGCACCGCCACAAGCAGCTAGTGCAAGCATTAAGATTAGTGCAAATAGGGAGAGTGTAAGTTTTTTCATCTGAATTATAGTCCTCACTTTTCAATTTGATTTTACGAGTTAAAGTAGACGCAAATACGGCAATTCTTCATTTGTTGAATCGGAATCTCCATATCATAGATCTCACGCAATGACTCTGATGTAATAATATCGTTGGTTAAACCGTCCTTGACGACTTTACCATTCTTTAATGCAACGATACGGTCTGAATAGACGGACGCAAAGTTAATGTCATGCAAGACGATAACCACTGTTTTTCCTAAATCATCAACAAGCTGACGCAAGATTTTCATAATCTGTACAGAATGTTTCATATCCAAGTTATTTAGCGGCTCATCCAGTAAAATATAATCCGTATCTTGTGCAATCGTCATCGCAATGAAAGCTCGTTGACGCTGTCCACCGGATAATTCATCCAAATAAGCTTCTTGCATGTCGATCAAGCCCATATATTCAAGCGCCTGATCAACCATCCGCTCATCTTCATCTTGCAAACGGCCCTTACAGTGCGGGAAACGGCCGAATGCGACGAGTTCACGGATTGTCAACTTAACGTTCATGAAGTTGGATTGCTTTAATATCGCAACGCGCTTAGCAAAGTCATTGGATTTCATTTCTTTTACTTTATGTTTATCAAGCAATACTTCGCCCGTGTCGGCATCCATTAATCGACTTACCATTGAAAGAAGAGTAGATTTACCAGCCCCGTTTGGTCCAATGAATGATGTGATTTTTCCACGATGTATATTTACACTGACCTTTTCGACGACTGCTTTTTTGCCATAAAATTTCGTTAGCTCACGAACTTGAATCATGAGGATCGACTCTCCTTTAATAATAAGTAAATAAAGTACATGCCACCGACAAAGTTAATGATCACACTCAGTGTGGTCGAGAAAGAGAAGATGCGTTCGACGATCCACTGACCGCCGACTAATGCAATGATACTCATCAACGCAGCACCCATGATTAAGATTGAATGCTTAAATGTTTTAAAGAATTGATACGACAAATTGGCGACGATTAATCCGAAGAATGTAATCGGTCCTACGAGTGCCGTGGATACCGCAATTAACACGGCGGACAGGATCAGCATCAGTTTGACGACTTTCTGATACGGCACACCGAGGTTTATCGCTGTATCGCGACCCAATGATAAGACATCAAGCTCATTGATATAGCGCCAACCGATAATCAGCGTGATGACCAGTATGGCAAATGCCCACCAGACGAGATCCCCATTAATATTGTTAAAACTCGCAAACATCTTATCTTGCACGCGCAAGAATTCATTCGGGTCAATCATCACTTGCAGGAATGTAGAAATACTTCCAAAGAATGTACCGACTATAATACCGACCAACAACAAGAAGTAGATTGGACGGTTTCCTCTGCCAAATAAAAAGTGATAGAGCAGCAAAGCGAACAATACCATCGCTCCAACCGATAGCATGAAGTTGAATTGCTGATTAATCAGTACGAATGATGTCGATCCGAAAAAGAATATTAGGACGGTTTGCAACAGGATATACAATGAATCCAATCCCATAATACTCGGTGTCAGGATACGGTTATGCGTAATCGTCTGAAAAATGACGGTGGAATATGCCACGGCGACACCTGTCAAAACCATCGCGACTACTTTAATGGCTCTTCTAGGAAGCGCATAGTCATAACTACCGTTCAAGTCATGGAATAAATATAATCCACAAAACACCAATGAAAATGCTAGTAAAATTAGTAACTTCGTTCTGTTACGCATAAGCTTTCCCCCTAAACAACAAGAACAGGAAGATTGCGCTTCCGATGACACCGACCATTAAACTAATCGAGATCTCATACGGGAATATAATAACCCTGCCCAGAATGTCACAGATAAGAAGGAAAACCGCGCCTAGTAATGCGGTATGTGGCAACGTCTTTTGTAGATGATCTCCTTTAAAGATGGAGACGATGTTCGGGATGATTAATCCTAAGAAAGGAATCAGTCCCACTGTCAATACTACAGTTGTCGTAATCAATGCGACTAGGACTAATCCAATATTGACTATACTCTTGTAAGCTAGTCCTAAGTTCTTGGCAAAATCTTCTCCCATTCCCGCCACTGTAAATCGATTCGCATATAAATATGTAATGATTAACACAGGAATACTGATGTATAAAAGCTCATAACGGCCTTTCATGATCATGGAAAAGTCTCCTTGAAGCCAAGCAGACATGTTCTGAATCACGTTAGCTTTAAATGCAAAGAATGTGGTAATGGAAGATAAGATGCTACCGAACATCAATCCAACAAGCGGAATGAATATCGCATCTTTAAATTTAATACGGTCAAGGATTTGCATGAACAAGAATGTACCAAGTAAGGCAAATGTGAATGAGACCGCCATTTTTTCAAGTAGTGTTGCGTTAGTAAATATCAACATAGATACTAAGATTCCAAGCTTGGTCGCGTCTAATGTGCCTGCCGTAGTTGGGGAAACGAATTTATTTCGGCTAAGTTGTTGCATGATTAAACCGGCAATACTCATTCCGGCACCTGCAAGCAGTATCGCGACTAATCGTGGAACTCGACTAATTAAGAAAATCTCTGTTTCTTCTGAGCGCCAGTCTAATA
Organism: Sporosarcina ureae; assembly: GCF_002109325.1. Lineage (GTDB taxonomy): Bacteria > Bacillota > Bacilli > Bacillales_A > Planococcaceae > Sporosarcina > Sporosarcina ureae_C. Next base: position 1,584,395 of record NZ_CP015348.1, read on the forward strand.
GGTCCGCTGGTGTGATTCGGCTTGCGCCAACAAACAGCGAAACGAATGATAGAAGTATAACCGCTATAATTAAGTAACGTTTCTTCATGAAGAACCTCGATATCGAATATTTGAGCTTTTATCACTTAAATGAAAATGATTATCATTCGCTCATGAACAACATTAACGCGTTTAGCATATGATGTCAACCGCTAACTGAAAATCATTATCAATACTTTTTGTAGAACCCAAACAATGAGACTTCAATACTATGTTTTGTTCCATAAATTGCTTTAAGCAGTAAAAAAACGTTTTCCGTGTAATACGGAAAACGTTTTTTTATTGCTGATTCATCATATCACTCATATCTACTGCACTTTCAAGTATTTCCTTAGGCACTTTGATTTCTTCAATTTCATTGATTTTTGTCATAGTCCCTTTAATGTTTTGTGTAATTTTAGCTTGTTCCCCTTGCTGTTCCAGAACCATAATCATATCCATATCAAAGTCTTTCGTAAAGAATGTCTTTTTATCGAGTGTGATTTTCATATCCACTTTTTCCACTTTCATATCTGATTCTTCTAATAAGGATTCATCTGCTCCCGCTGGCATGTTTTGTTTCATCATATCATTCATAAGCGTCGTGAATTTTTCACCGGAGCCTTTCAATGTTAGTACATATTCATCATTCGTCTGTTCGAATGTAAAATCATCTGCATATTCCTGATACATAGAGAAATCTACTGGTGATTCTTGCGCACCCGCAATTTGTCCCGTTATTTGTTCGTACATATCATCTTCGAACTTCATCCAACTCCCCGATTGTGGGTCTTTCATGAAGAAACCGTCTTCTGTAATGAACTGCTCTACAGCCACTTCTTCACCCTCTAATTGCGTATTGACCGTTTGATGCATAGCCAATGGTTCTAAGATCATGTCCATACTAATTGTTGAGTCAACATCATGCGTATCTTCTCCCATTTGAATCTTCTGCTTAATTTCCATGTCGGAATGCAGACTATGTTGAGTTTCTGAAGCAGCATTTGCCTTTTCCATTACTTCACCGGCTGTTAGTTCACTTTTTACGACTACTTCTTCTTTTTCACCTGTCATTGGATCTTCTTTCGGCTCAGCTGTTTGACCACAAGCACTCAATACAAACGCTAGCGTTCCTGCTGTTAAAATCGTTGTCCACTTTTTCATAGAATTCATCGCTCCTTTTATATACTGTTCTTAAGTAGTTGTACGGTTGACCAAAGAAAAGGGTTCATAGTGCGACCAATATTTACCGATTTGTATCCTTTCTCCCAAATGAATAAGTGAAATTCTTGGTCTATATAAACGAGTGCTCTAAGTATTTCATCTTATTTTTCGTCAAGAGGTTTAGATTCTCGTCAATCGGGCAAACTAGAAGCATCCCACCCCCTTTCTCTTCTTATAAAGATAAAAGGTTTTAGCTGCACGCATTGCGCGTGCAGCTCTTTTTTTGCCTTTCTTCAATTATACTTACTTCAGAACAAATTCTTTCAGTCGTTCACATTCACTTTGTGGCATCTCTACTGTGATAACGGTTCCTTCTTCTTCGTACGCAGTATCTTTAATTGAGGCATTTTCATTAAGATGTGCGACGATTTCGCCACGATCATATGGAATCATTAGCTTACATGTGACATATTGACGGAATAAGTTTTGCTGAATCAATGTTAACAATTCAGTGATACCTTTATTTTCGCCAGCAGACATCCAAATACTTTGATCTTTTATGCGTGGATAGGAGATTTCAGCCAAGTCCGATTTATTATATATATTGATGGTAGGAATACTCTTCACGCCTATATCTTCTAAGGTTTCATTGGTTACATCCATCATATGGCCATGTTCTTCATCAGAAACATCCACGACATGCAATAATAAATCTGCATTCTTAGCTTCTTCTAGCGTCGAACGGAATGCTTGGACGAGATGGTGCGGGAGTTTGGAAACGAAGCCTACCGTATCCGTCAAAATGAATTCTTTTTTGTCAGAGAGCTTGATCTTTCTAACAGCGGTTTCAAGCGTTGCGAATAACATATTCTTTTCACTAACCTCTTTGGATTCATCGACATCCGTATATTGCAATAAGCGATTCATCAACGTCGATTTCCCCGCATTTGTATAGCCCACGATAGATACGACAGGTATGCCGCTTCTTACTCGTTGTTTTCGTTGTGTTTCACGTTGGTCACTTACATGCTCAAGTTCCCGTCGTAGTTTAGCAATCTGATCTTCAATCTTCCGGCGATCGAGCTCAAGCTTTGTTTCACCGGCTCCTTTATTCTGCAAGCCGCCTCCCGTACCGCCACCTTGTCTGCTGAGTGATGCACGAAGTCCAACAAGTCGGGGCAATGTATATTGTAGTTGTGCCAATTCGACTTGCATTTGTGCTTCTCGATTGCGTGCGCGTCTCGCAAAAATATCCAATATAAGCATCGTACGGTCGATGATTTTACATTCTAGTTCCCTTTCAAGATTTCGCAACTGAGAAGGAGATAATTCATCATTGAATATGAGTAAATTTGCTTCCGCATCTTCATAAATGTCCCGGATTTCATCAATCTTTCCTTTTCCAATATAAGTGGATGGATTTTTTCGTTCCAGATTTTGTGACACTTCACCTACGACTTCTACATCTATTGCTTCAGCTAAGTTCTTCAACTCTTCCATTGCATATTCAAAATGCAAATCCTTTTGTTCGTGCACGCCGACAATTACGGCTTTTTCAATTAACACATCCATGCTAGCATCCCTCCGACGTCTTTACATATAGTTTACCCTTCGTTCTGTTGCCTAATCGTTCAATGTGCAATGAATCCCCGCCAAGCGTTGTACTGTGTCTTGTTTTTCTACAAAGCGCAATAAAACATCTCCGATTTGGATGTCATGTGTATCTCCCACTTTCTTTGACAATAACACTGCCCACTCCGCTGTCTCGCGTAATGGATCTTCTACATGGAAAACACATTCTGAAATTCTCTGTTGAGTATGAGTTGCTGTACGTGCACCCGTTTTTTCAAGGCGGGTCTGTCGTTGTGCTTCTGATTCTTCCCATTCAATAAAAAATGGGTAGGGTAATTCATTTGATACACTTTGTTCTATAAAGAGCATCTTCCAACGAAGCACTGTTCCCTCCTCTGTTTTTCGAGAAGCATGAAGAATCTTAGTTGTTGTGAAACCTTTGTTATCTAGTTCCTTCTTCCATTGTTCCATATCTTCAACTGAGAAGCATACAGTCGCCCAGCCGTCCCCTTGTTGCTGATCATAAAAGTATTGTGCAATAAGTGGTTGGTCGGCGGCTGCGGCTTGCGCTTTTTCGAGATCTTCTACTGTAAGCCATTCAATATATACATTATCGGTATACAATAATGCATTGGCGGTTCCCCAGTTCTCATGCTGTCCGCCCACTACTGCCTGATTGCCTTTTGCACGTTGTTCTTTGACTACGTTTTTAACGTGATCGCGAGTGAAATAGACAATGTGATCAAGTTTCATACTGAACATACCCTCCTTGATAGATGATTTCCTTCTATCTTAACAAACCTTTCCTCCCAAACGGCATTCCCCGACTTCCCCCACGATGGAATACTTTGTCTCCGTTCCGAATATTTTGTATGATGAAAGCAGAAAATCAGACACTATTTCTCGGGAAATCAACTACTTCGACAGGAGGTAACCATAATGAAGCATCAAGAATGGCTAACGTATACAGTGGAATTGGCTGTAGTAAATGTTCAGAATGGCGGCGGTCCGTTTGCTGCGATACTAGTGAAGGATGGAGAAATCATCGGTTTAGGTGTGAATCCACCGTCAACCGTAAATGACCCAACAGCCCATGCTGAGTTACTGGCAATCCAAGAAGCGTGTGCACACTTACAAACGCACGATTTGTCAGATTGTGTATTATATGCAAGCGGTGAGCCTTGTCCGATGTGCCTTGGTGCGTCATATTGGGCTACTGTCGGACAAATATTTTATGCATGCAGTAAAGAAGAGGCGCATCAAGCAATAGGTTTTGCAGATCCTCTGATAGAATTCTTTCCGGATCAGCAACTATCTCCAGAAAAACGTTCTGTCCCATTCATTCAGAATAAAATAACAGATGCAACAAAACCTTTCTTAGTATGGGATCAACAGCAGTCCAGATAATCTTCTCTGTTTCCTGAAAGGTCAGAATGGTGTAGGATAAAAGAATAGTTTCAGGAAGTTTTGACCTGATAAAAACGAATGCGGAGGGATTGTATGGTAATCGATTTATTAAAGTCTCACTCATCAGTTCGACGTTACAAAGATGAACCGATCTCAAGAGAAACAGTAATGGAATTAATTAAGGCAGGTCAGCACGCGGCAAGTTCTCACTTTGTGCAAGCTTGTACCGTCATGTATGTAACGGACACTGAAAAACGTGGACAACTAGCGGAGCTTTCTAAGAACCGCCGCCAATTCTATACAGCAGGAGCCGTATTGGTCTTTTGTATGGACTACAACCGATTATCTCACGCTGCACGTTTACACGGTCAGGAAATTGACTATACCGTAGCAGAGAATGTATTGGTAGGCGCAATTGATGTAGGTCTATTCTCGCAAAATGTCGTCATCGCAGCTGAATCAAAAGGGTATGGTATTTGCTATATCGGCGGCGTACGTAATGCTATGGAAGAAATTTCGGAAGTACTGGAACTACCTAAAGGTGTTGTACCGTTATTTGGCTTGTCGATTGGTGTTCCAAATGAATCCAATGGTGTCAAACCACGGTTACCTGTAGAAGCAGTCTTACATGAAAATACGTATAACGAAGAAAAATACAATGATCTATTACCAGCATATGATGAAATCATGAAAGAATACTACGCTACCCGCGACTCCAATCAACGTGAAACTACATGGACAAAGGAAATGGCAGACTTCCTTGAAGCACCGAGAAGAACCGAACTTCAAGCATTCTTGCAAAAGCAAGGATTCCTATTGAACTGAACACAGACAGGAGTGTCAAACAATGTCAGTAGATGACGTGCTGGAACTACTCCAGCGACGCATGACAGATGGAACATTCATCCGCGCGACCATTAGTCGACCACGAATGAAATCCAATGATGTAAAGAGAATTAAGTTAAAACCACTTGAATTAAAAGGTGCATTTTATATTCAATTTGAATATCAGCATGAACGTGTTCTAAAACACGAAAATATAGCACTTGAAGATGTGGCAAAGCCGCTTCATGATGCGTTGGAAAACTTCAAACAGTTTCATATTGATTTATCCGATGAAACGATACAGATTCAGATTTCTAAAAAAATGAAAGTATCCATCAAACGCATTTTCCTAAACACGGAGAAGACCGTTGACTATGCACATAATCGGACAAAGAATTATGCTTTACATGAAGGTACACCATACCCATTCCTTATCCGTCTTGGTGTCCAAACGCCAGAAGGTAAAGTCAAAAATCAAAAACACGATAAGTTTCGTCAGATTAACCGCTTCGTCGAATTGATCGATGACACTCTATCGCATTTACCAAAAGACCGCCCTATTCGTATCTTAGACTTCGGATCAGGTAAATCTTATTTGACGTTCGCATTGTATCACTACTTGCGAATCGAAAAAGGACTCGACATTCGGGTCACGGGATTGGACTTAAAAAAAGAAGTTATTGAAGAGTGTCAGGAAATTGCCCGTGATCTGCATTATGATCAGCTCGAATTCTTAGTAGGCGATATCAATGAATATGATGGGGATACGGCAGTCGACATGGTCGTAACGCTCCACGCATGTGATGTAGCAACTGATATGGCATTAGCAAAAGCCGTTAACTGGGGAGCTTCGGTTATTCTATCCGTTCCTTGTTGTCAGCATGAGCTATTTTCACAAGTTCAAGCTCCTGCACTGGATGTCATGCTGCAGCATGGTCTAGTAAAGGAACGTTTTGCTGCACTTGCAACTGATTCGATTCGTGCCGAACTGTTAACTTTAGTCGGTTACGAAGCACAGCTTGTTGAATTCATCGATATGGAACATACACCAAAGAACATATTGATTCGAGCCTATCGAAACGACAAGCAACCGAGTACTGAGCAAGTCACACGCTATACGGCGTTTAGAAATATGCTGCAAGCAAAGCCATTTCTTGAGAATGAATTAAAACCACTTCTCGGATTTCTGCCTTCAGAAGTCTAAGAAAAAAGGATCGCCACAACGTCTCTCTGACGATGTAGTGATCCTTTTTATATCCTTATAGCTGTGGTAAATGCTCGATAATACTGTCGACTGCCTTTTCAATATAGTGCGGTTCTGTACCAAGATTCAAACGGATAAATCCTTTGGAGTTTTCTCCGAACCACTCTCCGTAATCGATAGCCAATCTACATGTATCTTGGACGAATTCTTTCACACCATTTGGCTCGATATATGCGCGTAAATCAATCCATAGTAAGTACGTTCCTTCAAGTGGAGTAATTACTAATTTAGGTGCATGTGCAGTAAATTGTTCCACTGCATAGCGTGCATTTGCTTGAACAACTTCGCGCAAACCTTCTAGCCAGTCTGCGCCATGATTATATGCTGCCTCTGCAGCGGTCATGCCAAGCATATTTACCTCAGTCTGATTTACCGATTTCACGAACGTATCGAATTGCTTCAATAACACTTCGTTTTCAATAATAATCTGTGATGTCAACAAACCTGCCAAGTTGAATGTTTTCGACGCGGCCGTAACAGTTATGACACGGTCAGCGAATTTACCGTCTGCGACAATGGCAGATGGTATGTGTTTATGATCGTCAAACGTCATATCATGATGGATTTCATCCGATACAACTAGCACGTCATGCTTATCACAAATAGACAACAGTTTTTCAGCTTCCTCAGCCGTCCATACACGGCCAACAGGATTATGCGGTGTACAATGAATGAACAACTTCACGTCACGATCTACTATTTGCTTTTCAAAGTCTTCAAAATCGATCGTATAGACACCATTCGAGTTGACGAGTTCGCTACTGATCAGAGTACGGCCAGTATCTTTCACTGCGTTCGCAAACGGGTAATAGACTGGCGACAGGATGATCACGGCATCTTCAGGTTTTGTAAATGCATTGACGAACCAGTATAACGCAGTAACGACACCTGTAGAGAAGCGCATCCATTCCTGTTTCACTTCATATCCGTGCTGATCACGCTCCCACTTAATGAATGCGTCATAATAAGAATCCGGCGCATATGTATAGCCAAATACTCCAAAGTCGACTTTTTCTTTCATCGCATCTATCACTTGCTCTGGTGCTTTAAATTCCATATCCGCTACCCATGCTGCAAGTAAATCCGCATCACCGAAACGTTCCTCAAGCTTGTCCCATTTCAAGGAGTTCGTACCTTTTCGATCAATTGCATAGCGTTGTAAAAATTCTTCTTTATTCATGTAGAAACCTCCGCTGTTTTCAATTTTCAAGCAGTCATTCTATTCAGATTGTATCATATGTAATCATTTGCTTCCCACGTTGTTGTTAAGATTTTATTTGGGGTATACTATATTATCGAACTGAAATGCAGCTGGAGGTAATGAAGGTGAGAAAATGGAATACCGCACTTGTTTTAACAGCACTACTACTCTTTTTTTCCATTCAGTCTGTCAGTGCACAAACGACAGATGTAAAATATATAGATGTTCCCAACCACCATTGGGCGAAAAATGAGATTATGCAACTAGATGAAATGAAAGTGATCACCGGGAATTTCGACATGCAATTCCATCCCGAAACTCCCCTAACTAAAGGACAGGTCGCTGTTTCGTTATCCAAAATATTCGGTTCAGAACTACTAGACAAATCTTATGGTTTTTCAGACATTACGTGGGGTTCCGATAAAGGACGCTTTGCATTAACTGCTGTAAAGAATGGATGGATTCAACCTAGTAGTCCAGGCTATTTCGGATTTGATGAACCCGTGACGAAGACCGAGCTATGGGAAGCATTCAATACTGCTTTTAAGCTGGAGAAAGACATTGGGAAAGTGTTATCTACTAGTTGGCCATCTAGTTCAGATAGAGCTACTTTGCAGAACATTCCTGTATACACGTTTCCTCAAATAGAGGAATTTCTTCATTACGGTGACTCGATTGTTTCGAGAGCGTATTTTTCAAAAGCATTGCACGGGATCCTAGTGAAAACCAACCGCATTAAGCAATCAAAGCACTACACACTTTCTGCTCCGGTAGAATCCGATACCTATATTACCAGTGTACCCGAGACCTATTTAGGAAATGTACCGTTCAGTACGCACCCTCTTTATTTGCGCTCTGAGGAGGCATTTGAATATAAAGACTTTACGCAAACTAACTATGGTTTCTCGCGTGACAGCACATATACGTACGCTGTTGGAAATGAAGGTGCAGAAATAAAATTAACAGTCCGTGATTTGCCTAATAAAGATGTGTTTGTATTTTCGGAACTAACCAATCCTACTGAAACATCTATTACGGTAGAAGTACTTCAAAAAGAACAAAATATCGCACGTTTTGATTTATTCCGCTACGATCGCTATCCACTCATGCGGGAAAACACGGATTTAGCTGATGCAGATATGACAACGTATCCAACAGGCGTGTTACGCTTCATTAAGACAGACGGCACGGTAGAAGAACGAATGATTGGGCAAGCGTATCAATCCAAACAACTATCTCTTCGCTATGATAATGGCGAACAAAGTGTCTCACGCGAACTTCTGGACGAGCGGGAAAACTTTTCCTATGCATTGGCGGGTAAAACACTGCTATCTTCTTATACACTTCAAGCGAATACAGGGGAAATTGCTGATCATTGGTATGTAGACTCCGATGAACAATTGTTCAATTCAAAAGAAGACATATTCAAGTGGATGAGAGAAACTAGCCAAAACCACAAGAAGCGTAATAAGTGGTACACGGCAGATGGATCGTATAATAAGCTAGCGGACTCTACAGAACCTATGCCTATTACGGGGCAAAACTACGGTCGTACATTATTAATGCTGAAAGAAGATCGCGCATTGACCCTTTACCATGAAAATAAAGGACGGTACTTTGAAAATCTGGTCTATAACGCTTTCGTCAACTTGAAGAATTTTAAACAAGATAAAGATTATTGGGAAACAGAAGTAACAAGTACGTATTTGAAAAACTTATATGATATTCACGCACCGTTCATCGATACACGTTTCAATGAACAAATCGCGTTATTCTATTATAAAATTGGCGGGGAGTTTGGAATTCCTTCTGCGAATGAACCGTTGCGTGATTATGCGGACCTACTTGTTTCTCAACAACAAAAAGGAAATATTAATCGTGTAGCTAGCGATGCGTTTTACATTGCGGACTACTTCCCGATTAATCAGAAAGTCACGACACACACATCCATGAACCATGCTCTAGGCGGAATGAATATCTTGCTCATGTCCTATCAAGAGTTCGGTGATTGGCGATATCTTCAAACCGCGCGTAATATACAGCGTGCAATTACTTATCAAAAGGATAAATGGATTCGAGATAATGGTGACATCTGGTACAAGATTTCCCCTGAATCCAAATTTGAAGGTGATGATTATAAACATCTGACATTGGAAGACTTGATTGAATCGTATCAACTTTGGCAGCGAATTGATCCTAGTCAATTGCCAACATTGAAGCAACTAATCATTTCTAAGGCTACCTTCCTATCGAATGAAAAACTTGGCTACACGACAAAGATAAAAAAAGGCTTGAAGAAAATTGGTTTATACGAATATCTTCCTGAAGGTGACGAAGTGACGGACGCGTTATAAATGCAGTAAATCCTACACTTTGAACGAATGGACTTACTGCGTTACACTACAAGTACAGTAAAGTTCAACTTAGGAAGGAGATTCACATGACACAATTATTTAACGCTCTTGTAGTAGACAAGCACGAAGAAGAATTTTCAGTACAGGTTAAACAGCTCACATTAAACGATCTGCCTGAAGGTGACGTATTGATTCGCGTCCACTATTCAGGCATCAACTACAAAGACAGTTTAGCATCGATTCCAAATGGAAATATCGTACAGAGCTACCCAATGATACCCGGTATCGACTTAGCTGGGGTAGTGGAATCTTCAACAGATGATCGATTTAAACCGGGTGATGAAGTCATCGCAACTAGTTATGAAATTGGCGTTTCGCACTTTGGTGGATACAGTGAATATGCTAGCGTGAAATCAGAGTGGGTAGTTCCACTTCCGGAAGGTCTTTCATTAAAGGAAGCTATGATTATTGGAACAGCTGGCTTCACGGCTGCATTGTCCGTTCAACGTTTAGAGGAAAATCATTTATCTTCTGAAAAAGGTAAGGTGCTAGTAACTGGAGCAACAGGCGGTGTTGGAAGTTTTGCGATTTCATTTTTATCGAAGCTCGGTTATGAAGTAGAAGCAAGTACAGGTAAAAATGAGGAACATGCTTATTTGAAGTCTATTGGGGCAACTTCGATTGTTTCCCGCGAAGAGGTGTATGACGGAAAGATCCGAGCTCTTGGTAAACAAAAGTGGGCAGCAGCCGTAGATCCGGTTGGCGGAGAACCACTCGCTTCTTTGTTAAGTCAAATCGATTATGGTGGATCGGTGGCAGTGAGCGGATTAACCGCTGGAACAAAAATTCCGACGGCCGTCTTCCCATTTATCTTACGTGGAGTGAATTTGCTCGGTATTGATTCGGTCTATTGCCCGATGGAAACTCGCAAAAAAGTTTGGGACCGACTTGCAAATGACTTGAAGCTTTCTAATTTAGAGCAACTCGTTCAACAGGAAATCTCTTTACATGAACTTTCCGATGCCCTTCCGACATTATTGAAAGGTCAAGCACGTGGCAGAACCATTGTGAAACTAGCTTAATACTATAAAAGCCATCCTCGCAAAGCGAGGATGGCTTTTATGTATTATTCTTCTAGTAACTCCAACGTGTCATCGTATTCTTTTTGAATAACCGGATCATGTTTATACGTTACTTTACTTACGAGAACCGCAACAAGTAGACACAATGCAAATCCAGGAACAATTTCATACAATGCATCGTGAAGGAAATCTATACTTCCCCAAATCCCTACCGTTATAGCACCAATAATCATACCGTATAATGCTCCTTTAGCCGTGAGCTTTCTCCAGTATAATGATAAGAGAATAATCGGGCCAAACGCTCCTCCAAAACCTGCCCATGCAAACGAAACAAGTTTTAAAACAGATTCTTTATTAGGCCAAGCAAGAACCATTGCAATAATCGCCACCACTAGTACTGCCATACGCCCTAAAAACACATAGCGACTCTCAGAAGCGTCAGTTTTTATCACCGCTTTATACAAGTCTTCAATCAAAGCCGATGATGTCACAATCAACTGTGAAGAGATCGTACTCATAATAGCCGCCAATACAGCCGCCAGCATGATACCTGCGATGAGCGGATGGAATATGATCTGCCCCAGAACAATAAAGACTGTTTCAGGATCTGCCAATTCCACACTATTTTGCTGGAAGTATGCTATACCAATGAGCGCAGTAGCGATCGCACCGATCAAACTCAGCAACATCCAGCCAATACCGATTCTTCTCGCACTCTTTGTCTCTTTCACTGAAGTGATCGCCATGAAACGTACGATGATATGTGGCTGTCCAAAATAACCAAGACCCCATGCTACTGAGGATATTATTGTGACAACACTGACGCCTGACACAATGTTAAACAACGCCGGGTCGACTTCACGTATACTTGCTGCTGTTTCAGAGAAACCACCTGTAACAAAGATTCCGAACGTTGGTACTAAAATCAGTGCCAAAAACATAATTAGACCTTGTACAAAATCTGTATAGCTAACTGCTAAAAATCCGCCGAACAATGTATAAGCCAGAACTACGACCGATACAATGATAAGACCTGTATGGTAGTCCAATCCAAACGAGCTCTGGAAGAACTTCCCTCCCGCGACCATTCCGGAAGATACGTAGAATGTGAAGAATACCAAAATAATTATTCCTGAAGCCACTCTCAATAAACGGGATGTATCTTTCAATCTGTTATCCAAAAAACTCGGGATGGTGATGGAGTTATTCGATATTTGGGTATAAGCACGCAAACGCGGTGCAACAAATAACCAGTTCAGATAAGCACCCACTGTCAAGCCTATTGCGATCCATGCTTCACCGAGTCCACTTAAATAGATAGCACCAGGCAAGCCCATCAATAGCCAACCCGACATATCAGAAGCACCTGCACTTAACGCGGTGACTGCTGGTCCAAGAGAACGCCCGCCTAGCATATAATCAGTTAGATTCGAGGTTCGCTTGAATGCATACCAACCGATTAGCAGCATAGCTACCATGTAGACAATAATAGAAATAAGTTGATACATTTGCTCAGTCATCTAATCAACTCCCCCTTTCAATCAATATACCTATATTACCTTATGAATAGTGCAGTTTGCACCTTTATTTAGTGATTCGTAGAATAGAACTACTTTTCTCGACAGTATTTCCCGGGAAATCACACCCTTTGACATAGGAAATTCTAGTGACGATTTTGCATACTATGCAGTTATATTGAAACCTATTTTCACATCATAACGTATATATACAAATTGAAGGGGGAGATTGGATGTTACACACGACAACGAATGTTCTACAGGGCAAAACGATTGAGACTTATCATGGAATTGTATCCGGTGAAACCATTATGGGAGCCAATATCGTTCGGGATATTTTTGCGTCTGTCACCGATATTGTGGGTGGCCGCAGTGCTGCATATGAAAGTAAGCTAACAGAAGCACGTCAAACGGCAATCGACGAAATGTCACAGAAAGCGAGTGCTATGGGAGCAAACGCAGTAATTGGGGTAGACTTGGATTTCGAGATGGTTCGTGAAGGTATGATGATGTGCATTGCAACCGGTACAGCTGTTACGTATCGGGACGGAGAATAAAACAGCAGAAAACCTCATCTTTTTATAAGATGAGGTTTTCTTGTCTACATGGAGACTAATTATCACTTTTTATTTTTTGCCATTTTTGTAGATTCTGTCAGATGACTTACAAAGGATTGTTACTCTATCATCGTAAAGTCTGTAATACTATGCTATCAATCGCTTAAGGTTCCATTTCGATTGCTTTTTCATTTTCAATTTCATTGAGGAATGACATTTGGTGTCCTGGAAAACCGTTCAACTTCCAATCTTCAATAGTGTGATTTCCATTATAGATCGGATTCGAATAGACGCCTTGCAATGTAGCAGAACGCAATAAGCGGAAGAATAAAGCTGAGTCTACACCTTCCATACTTACCTTATTGTTTTGGAAAGAAGCCAAAATTCGATCCATTTGCACCTCTTCCAATTCAACGAAACGTTTGCCGAATAAACTACTAGCTTCTTCCTCTAATTTCGCAATCCCCTGTCTAAATATTTCCGCACATGTTAGATCGGTCTGATAGCCTGCCTTCGGTTCACCAGGATAGAAAGCCCCTTGCATATGCTCTTCTGTATTACTGCCATAGGGACCGGCTAATTGATTATCAATGAAGAATGGTACACCTAATCCAAGCGCGCCAGAACCGATTTCGTCTTTAGAAAAGATTCGTTCAACAGCTGCGGTTAATGTTTCGAACTCCTCTGGATTAGTAAAAAACACTCTACTGCGAGTATTCACTTCTGATTCCACATTTTTAGACTTGTCCTCTTTTACAACATTCATGGATTTCTTGCTTTTATATCCAACTAGTCCGCCAATCAGACCTCCACCTAGCAAAGCCCCTGTAGCAATCCCAGTAGTTTTCAAAAAGCCGCGTTTAGTTACACTTGATTTCTTTCGTGTTTCGATAATTCATCCTCCTCCGATTTTTTCTTAGACAATGAGCATTATTGTTTGTCCATACTCCATTGTATGAACGTCAACCGGTAAATAGAATAGAAAATAAAAAAACACATAGCATGGTTGCTGTGTGTTCGATAATGCTTTTATATTCTGCACGAACTTATTAACCCAATATCTCTGCTACACGCCCAACTTGCCCATCTTCAAGCCGCACTTTAATACCGTGGGGATGGAAACTTGAGTTTGTCAGTAAATCTTTTACAACGCCTTCTGTTTTTATCCCACTGCGTTGATCCTTCTTCAAAATAACCGCAACGCGTAAACCTGGTTTAACATCTGATCGATTCTGTCCATTCATATACTAATCGCTCCTCTTTTTTATTTAAGTGTACCATATGAATGACCTTCCCTTCTTCAAGTACTTCGGATGAATGAAGATGTAATGCATGATACAATAAAGACTATCAAACTAGGAGGGGTTTTTATGCGATTAACAGTATACCTAGCTGGGGAGATTCATACATCTTGGCGAGAAGAAGTCAAACAACAAGCAAAAGATCTTCAATTACCTGTCGACTTTGTCGGACCTATGGAAGACCATGACCGTTCGGACAACATCGGAGAAGAGATTCTAGGAGAACAGCCCGATAAAATCTTCAAAGACGTCGCTGCTTCTAGCCTTAATAACTTACGGACTGAAATTTTACTAAAGAAATCGGATGTTGTCATCGCGCTATTTGGCGAACAGTATAAGCAGTGGAACACCGCTATGGACGCAAGTGCAGCAGTAACTTTTGGGAAACCACTCATTTTAATCCGCCAAGAAAAGCATCATCACCCATTAAAAGAACTATCCCGCAAAGCACATGTTACAGTGGAGTCGGTAGACCAGGCAGTTTTAGCACTGAAATATATTTTCGAATAAATTATATACAGAGGACAAGCCTATCAAATTTTAGCGCTTGTTCTCTGTTTTTCATTTGAAACTTCTTGTCCTAAACTGAAAGTTCTATCAGCATGTAGTGGAAAAAAATGATAGAATAGGAGTATGTGTGTAGGTAGGAAGGGGTAATCGGATGGCGCAAAAAAAAGGTATTCGTCAACACTATATAAAAGTATTTATTATTTCAATAGTCACTGCCATCATAGGAATGACTAGCATGTATTTTTATGCTAGTAGCTCTTGGGATGACTTGGAAGACGAACAGCAAGACTCATACAAAAAGACACAATTGGTGGAAAATATATCAGACTCAGTCCAAGATCTCTTTTTCCGAATCCGGGGCTACTATGCATTTCAAATAGAAGAAGAACTAAACTTTGCTTACAAAGCAATTGAAGATATTCACTCCTATTCCCGTGAATTCAAATCGCTTCGCCTAAATGCAGAAGAACAGAAAATCATTAGTGAAATTGACAATTTTTTGATGGAATACGAAAACGTAACACTTCCAACCGCTATTCATTTCGTTGAAGGAGACGATTATGAAGGCTTGCGTGAATTGGCAAAGAGTGGGGCAAATCTTTCCGTTAATAATTTTATTACATATGCCAATAAATACGAAGACTCATCAAAAGAAAAGCTTACAGGATCATATGATCGAATAAAACAACAATCTAAAGTATTCTTTTTACTTATCACAATACTCGGCTTTATCTTCTTACTCATTCCCATCTACATGGTGTGGAACGTTATCAACCGTGTAGTAAAGCCTGTTGAAGAGATCACACGCGCAGCAGATCAGTATGAAACAGAGGGTACAGTCCTGTTCCAGCCTATACAAGCAGATAATGAAATCGGCGCACTTTCCCAATCCATTCATAAAATGATGCAGCGCATTCAAATGAATGAACAAGAACTACTTTCTCAAAATGAGGAGTTAATCACACAACAGGATGAATTGTTTCATCGTCAAACAAAGATGGAATTCGCCTTATCAGAAGCTAGATTTTCTCGTTTACGTTTAGAACGTTACAATGGCTTGAGTCATCTTTTGTCATTCTCGTTAGATAAGCAAGAAGTGTGCGATCAAACTTCCAACTACCTAAATCAAATCTATCAATCCGACTTAAGTTTTCTATGGTTTCCTAAAAGCGACATTCATGCGCTAAAGGGTGTTTCAGAAAATCTTTTCAATGAAATTAAACGAGAACGTCTCGAATATATGAAAGTCCGTCTTGAAACAGAGCCCTATTTCATTATCAAACGAGAAGCAGATTATGAAAAAGGTATTGCTGACAACACTACATTTGTCTATGATTTCGTGACAGGCATTTACAACACCTCAAACGAACTCAGCGTAGTCTCCATCATTTCGCGCATCGGTAAGCCATTTACCGAGGATGATCAAGACGATTTATACGGTTTGCTAAAACGAATAGCAATTGGAGTAGACCGGATTGAGCAATACGAGCTCATAAGTCATGAACGTCAATTGAATCAAAGTATATTGGATAATATAAATGAAGGTATTCGTTTCGTTTCAAATACAAGTGAAAATGATAAGTACAATGCGGCCTTATTTCAGTTACTTGGCATGGAACCTGAAACAGAACATGGACAGTGGTCACGTGAAAAATGGACAGAGTATTTCTTGGATCGTATCAATAATCCTATTGAATACAAAGCATTTCTTGAAAATGCACTCAAACCCGAATCGACTGAATCTATTACTAACAAATATATACTCTCATTACCATCTGAAAGATCATGTGTCATGGAAGTATATAGTGTCCCAATTATTATTCAAGAAGAAAAGGTCGGAACTATCTTTGTACACCGTGATATAACACATGAACATGAAGTCAATCAAATGAAGACCGAACTAGTGTCGACTGTCAGTCACGAATTACGAACGCCATTATCCAGTATTCTTGGATTCTCTGAGCTTTTGCTAAATAAGGACATGGATGACACACGCAAAAAACGTTATCTTGAAACGATACACAGCGAAGCAAATAGACTGACTTCACTTATCAATGACTTTTTAGATATTCAGCGAATGGAATCAGGTCGTCAATCCTATACTCTCGAAGATTTATCCGTCATGGAAGTAGCTGAAAAAGCTGTGGCTAATTTACTCATTCAATCACCAATTCATACTATAAACGTGCAGGATTTAACCTACTCTTCTATAGTGCGAGCTGATTATGATCGAATTCTTCAAGTATTCATGAATTTAATCGGCAATGCTATTAAATTTTCCCCTGATGGCGGAAAAGTAAATATCACTCTTTTAAATCAACAGGATACAGTGGTAGTTTCCATATCAGATGAAGGTATTGGAATTCCTTCAGATAATACCGAGCATCTATTTGAGAAATTCTATAGATTTGATAATAGCTACAGTAGAAAAATAGGCGGCACAGGGCTTGGACTATCTATTTGTAAGGAGATCGTACAAGACCATAATGGACAAATTTGGGTAGACTCCGAGGAAAATGTAGGAACGACTATTTTCTTCTCACTTCCTTTAAAACAGCTATTGCCTAAAGAACAGATTGATACTGATAAACCTTTGGTCGTAATTGTGGAGGATGATGTAAATATCTCATTATTGCTAGGAGAAGAGTTAGCAAGTAATGGATTTTCAGTAATTCATCATTCCAAAGTAAGCAAAGCATTCGTATGTATTGAAAAAATGCAGCCCGTGGCAGTCGTCGTTGATTTAATGTTAGATAAAGGTGAAAACGGCTGGGAGTTAATTAAACAAATGAAAGCATACGCTAGAACTCAATCGATACCTATTGTCATTTCCTCTTCTATGGAAAAAGAACCATTACTGATGGAGAAATTTCATGTCAGCGAATATTTGACGAAGCCTTACCCACTTAGTGAGTTGTCCACTATTATCATACAAACTATAGATCAACCAGACGGAAGAATTTTATACCCTGAGAACAACTAAAAAGAACGTCCTTTCCAGTTTGGAAGGACGTTCTTTTTTGTATAGATATGTAGTGAAATTAAAATAGTGATTTAACCAATTCAATCAGTTCATTCGGGCTAAACGGTTTAGGCATGAAGTAAGTGGCCCCTTTCGCTAAAGCGGCATCCTGATCTGCTTGTTGTGCTTTCGCAGTAAGCATAATAACAGGGGTTTCCAGTTTCAGCGGTTGTAGACGCTCCAATAGTTCCAAACCTGTCATACGCGGCATCATATAATCCAAAAGAATGACATCATACTGATTGCTTTGAATCTTTTCAAAGGCTTCTTCCCCGTCTTCTGCTTCTTCTACTTGAAATCCTTCAAATTCTAAAGTATCCGTGAGCAGCATACGCAAAATTTCTTCATCATCTACAACTAACACTTTCTTTCCTACATATGTCAAAGTGGGCACCTCCTTCTATTCTCTTTTGTCAAATAAACGATTAGCCAGCTTATCAATTCGTCCAAGTACTTCTGTCGGTTGGAAAGGCTTAATAATATAATCATCCGCACCAAGCCAAAGAGCTGCCTTAATATCATTCGCACTTTTTCTGGCAGTCATCATAGACACAGTGACATTTGTTTTGGCGTGGTCACTCTTTAAGCGACTCAACACTTCCAATCCATCCATTTTCGGCATGACCCCATCAAGTAGTACGATAAAGTAGGCATCTTGACTGTACCAGTCATCCTCTAAAAACGAAGGGCCGTCAGCATACGTCTTGACTGTAATATCGATCTCAGAGGATTTTAACTCTAGCAAAGTTTGTTGAAGAATCTGTCTGATAAACGAATCATCGTCTACAATAATGACAATCAACTTTCTTTTTACAACCCGTTTTCTCTGATCGTAGATGACAGTTTGATTTCTCCCTGAACGTTTGGCTTCATAAAGTGCTTGGTCAGAAGCGGATATCAGATTTGCAGTATTCCCTTTATACGTCGCACTGCCTGCCGAGAAGGTTACTTGGAAGGTTTCGTCACCTGAAGTGAATATAGTTTCATTAAACTTATCCCGAATCCGTTCAACGGCATGTACTGTGTCTTCCGCTTTAATGTTATCAAACAACAAAGCAAACTCTTCACCGCCATAGCGAAACACATAATCGCCTTCACGTTTTTCATTTTTAATGATTTCTCCAAACTTCCGTAGTACTTCATCGCCTGCTGGATGCCCGTACAAATCATTTACTTGTTTAAAGTGATCTAAGTCCACTATGACAAGCGAGAAAATCGCTTCCGATTGATCTGCCTTTTTAGCCAACGTATTAATCGTTTCGTCGAAGTAACGGCGATTACCTACACCTGTCAAACTGTCTGTAATCATACTACTACTGATCGCATGTTGACGCATTTGGCGGTTGAACAAATAAGGGAAAAAGACGTCCATATCAAATGGTTTGGATATCAAGTCCATAGCACCCCGACGATAGGTCTCGATCAGAATTTCTTTCGTTGCTTCTTCACTAGATATAGCTAACGTTGTGTTCTTTTGACGCGCTGTTTCTGCAATTTGATCAAGCACCTCAAAGCCAGTCATATCAGGTAATTTTGCATCTATAATTACAATACTTGGTCTCATGGAGTAAAATTGTTCAATTCCACGCTTCCCATTTAATGAGATTATTACTTGAGCACCTAGCTTCTCAAGTAACTCTTTTAAATAGGATACAAACTCCAAGTCATCATCAATAATTAGAATAAAGGTTTCTTGATCTAGACGGTTGACGTAGCGATCGGGTAATTGAAATTCTTCTTTTTTCACGGCAACAGTATCATCGAAATACGCACGTATACGATTCTTCAGATTCTCCAATGAAGAAACAGGAATTTTCTGATCATTGGAAGACGTCAGGATTTCTAATTGTGATGCACAAAAGAGAGACAACTGTTGCAATCCGATTGTCCCAGAAGTTCCCTTCAATTTATGAAGAAAATAATACAACTCTCGTTCCGTTAAACTACCACGAACTTTCCACTCTTCAAAGATATTCTCAGTACGTTGTGCGAGCATATTCTGATATTTCTTTTGACTCACTATTTTCCCCTCCGTTCAGCGGAAGCATTCCCATTTGGCCTCTACTTCTGATTCCCCGTATTCACCTGTGTACAAAAAGAAAGCTGGTAATATAGAACGTACTACTACCAGCTCAAATGCATATTTATTCTAGACCCATTTCTTCTTTCACTACTTGTGAAATTCGATCTGCATAAGCCACACATTGTGCTTCTGTTTCAGATTCGACCATTACACGAACAAGAGGCTCTGTACCGGAAGGGCGTACAAGTACTCTTCCCTGTCCATTCATCTCTTTCTCCACTTCGTTAATAACTCCAACAATACGCATATTATCCATAACAGCATATTTATCATTAACACGAATATTGATGAGTTTCTGTGGATACACGGTCATTTCAGATGCCAATTCAGATAATTTCTTACCTGTTTGTTGCATAATATTAACTAATTGCAATGCCGTCAGTAAACCATCACCCGTTGTATTATAATCCATGAAAATAATGTGACCGGATTGTTCTCCACCAAGATTATAAGAATTCTTGCGCATCTCTTCTACAACATAGCGATCACCAACAGCTGTTTGGACACTCTTCATGCCGAATTCTTCTAAAGCCTTATAGAAGCCCAGATTACTCATCACTGTAGAGACAATTGTGTCTCCTTTTAATCTACCTTTGCTATGTAAATATCGAGCAACGATGAACATAATCTGATCACCATCGACTATATTTCCTTTTTCATCAACTGCAATGAGACGATCCCCATCGCCATCAAATGCCAGTCCGATATCTGCACTCTTTTCCACTACAAGTGACGCAAGGGTTTCAGGGTGTGTAGATCCAACTCCATCATTAATATTCAAGCCGTTTGGAGAAGCGCCCATTGTAGTCAAGTCTGCATCCAAATCCGCAAATACATGTGTCGCCAAAACTGAAGTCGCACCGTGCGCGCAATCCAGTGCAACATGGATATTCTCAAAGTCCTCATCCACGATTTGTTTCAGATATTGAATATATTTTTGACCGCCTTCAAAGTATTCCGTAATGGTCCCAACATTTCCCCCAACCGGACGAGGCAATGTATCTTCTTCCGCGTTTAATAGTTGTTCAAATTCCTCTTCTTGTGCATCTGTTAATTTAAAGCCACTTTCTCCGAAGAACTTAATTCCATTATCTTCAACAGGGTTGTGTGATGCTGAAATCATGACCCCTGCTTGAGCATTCATAACGCGTGTTAAATAGGCAACACCTGGTGTACTGATGACGCCCAGTTTCATGACCTCCACACCAACAGATAGTAGACCTGCTATTAAGGCATTCTCAAGCATTAAGCCAGAAATCCGTGTATCTCTACCTACTAACACTTCTGCTTTTTCTTCTACTTCTTTAGTGAATAAATATCCACCGATTCTGCCTAGTTTAAATGCTAGCTCGGGTGTTAGCTCTTTGTTAGCTACACCTCTGACGCCGTCTGTTCCAAAATACTGTGTCATGTTCTATTCTTCCTTTCGATCTTATCTAAGTAGATCACGTTTGGTAAGATTTTATGATTCTTTACTATCGTCCGTCTTTTTTGATATATCCGAAGCTTCACCTGAAACCTTCACCTGGACTTTTAATTTAGCAGGTACTATTCGAGTAATTCCTTCAGGTTTTTTTACGTCTACTTCCACTTTTCCAGTTTTATTTATTTTCGTTACATCCAACTCTACTGGAATTTCTTTAATAGCGTCGACTACACTCTTCGGACCATATATACGAATTGATTTATTTTCTGGGACTGCACTTTCAATAGTTACTTCTTCTGTCGGCTGTCCTATTTGCTGCAATTTCAATGGAACTTCACGGCTGTATTCCTGAATATCCACTTTGACAGTGACTTCTTCCGGATCCAATGAAACTGATAATTTATTCAAGTCTCGATCCAATACACGAACGCGAGATTTTTGTTCAAACGATTTATCCAAACTACCTTCACTTGTAATAGAAACTTTCACGAAATTAATTGCATTCACAACACTTTTCGCTCCTGTTACATTAATCGTAGAAGGCTGGACATCCATACTTTTCACTTCATAACCTTCAGCTAATAATCTAGTGTTCATCTCTGGATCCACACGGAATGATTGAGTTACCTTTTCTTCAATATTGATACTAACCGTTGCAGGGTCAAGTCGAACATCCAGTTTATCGGATAAGTTTTCTGCTTGTATACGAACGTTATGTTCACCTAGCGTTAAATTCTGCAAATCCAATTTCAATGAGAAATCTTTTAATAACTTCGTAGTCTGTACAATTTGAGCAGGACCTTCAATTGTCATATTGACCATATCAGGAACGCCAGTTACAACTAAATTCTCGGTATCATAGTATACTTCTACGGGCACGTCTTGTATAAGATCGAATACATCGCCCATAGTATTTCGGCTGGATTGATCTTCAGCTTTTACTGATAAAAACAGCATAATCGCCAAAAACAATGCAGTCAATCGCAGAAACCAGGGGCTGTCCATGAATTTATCCATTTTTTCTCTTCCCCCACTTCCATAGAGAAGTATCTGTTTGTCCTGTAGTGTTACCAAACCATGAAATACGTAATATTTTTTCAAATTCTTCTATATCTAGTTTACGGTTGATTTCTCCGTCTGTCGCCACACTAATCGCACCCGTTTCTTCTGAAACAATGATGGTTACCGAATCAGTTACTTCACTAATTCCAAGCGCCGCACGATGCCGTGTGCCGAGTTCTTTTGAAATAAACGGACTTTCTGATAAGGGTAAATAACAACCTGCAGCTGCAATACGATTTTTCGTCACAATAACAGCCCCGTCATGCAATGGCGTGTTCGGAATGAAAATATTGATAAGAAGTTCGGATGTAATATGTGAGTTCAAAGGGATGCCTGTTTCGATGTATTCACTAAGACCTGTTTCCTTTTCAATTGTAATTAACGCACCAATACGCCGCTTAGCCATATAGCTAACGGATTTGACAAATGCATCAATCAGACGGTCACGTTCTTCTTCTTCTTGCATTGCAGTCCGCGCAAAGAGTCTGCCTCGTCCTAATTGTTCTAGCGCTCTACGTAATTCGGGCTGGAATATGATGATAGCAGCCAAGAAACCGAAGCGAAGCACTTCTTCCATCATCCATTGAAGAGTTTTCAAACCAAGCCATTCCGTGATATAACGACCAATCAAAATCACGAAAATACCTTTCAGTAATTGAACGGCTTTTGTCCCTTTAATAATAGTAATTAATTTATAGAGTACGAACCAAACAAGAAGCACATCCACAATATTTTTCAGTATTCCTATTGGTGCTAATGTTGTTACTTGCTCCAAACCCGGCATGTGCTTCCCCTACCTTTTAAAAAAGTTCTTATTTATCTAGTATAGCATAATTCCCAACTAACATGCCCAACTAAAAGGTGTTGTATAAACGAATGAGAATTAAAAAAGGTGATGCGTAAGCCTGGAAGCCGCATCACCTTTTTAACTTATTCTTATTCCTTTTCGACCTTTTGTTCTTTCGAGGCAGGGATAATATCTTTTGCGACAGATTTCATCTTATACCATAGCCAATCGAATATTTCATTAATCTCTTCGCTTGATCCTGTAATGACGGCAGTGGAGGCCATATACTTCGAACCGCGTATCACGGTCACATTGCCGTCTACTTCTCCTTCTATTCGAAGGTTTCCATTCTTTACGACAAGATCTCCGACAACCGTCTCACCCGCTGGTACAACTACAGTCTCCCCTTCAACCACTATATTAGGTTGTTTAGTAAATGAAAACTGTTGTTCATTTTCAAAGCTCGAGAAGAATGATGCGCTCATAAGCAATAAAAACAACGCAGCCGCCACCATAAATGGATGCTGACGGAACCACTTCTTCGGACCTTTCTTGATGGTCTGTCTGGGTAATCGCGCATTCACGTTACTGACAAATCCAGCAGGTGCTTCCACTACATCTATACTTGTAAACAAGGTAACGGTTTGCTGTAATTCCTCGAATATATCTCTGCACTCTTCACAGGACTTTAAATGTTCGTTCAAAATCTGCTCTTCTTCATTAGTGATTTCACCATCTAAAAACGCATGCATATAATGGACAACATGTTTAGGACATTTTTCCATGAATCCAACCTCCTACATACTCCCCATTTGTTGTCGAAGTGCTTCACGTCCACGATGTACTCGTGTTTTCACTGTACCAAGTGGCATCTCTAAAATGTCAGCAATCTCCTGCAACTGTAGGTCTTCCATATATCTCAAAATAATTATCGTACGGTATTTATCGGGCAGCCTGTTTACTTCATATTGAACACGATCTTTCATTTCCATCTTCTCTACTTCTTCTTCAGGTAGCTGATGATCCGTTGCGATTTGTGAATACATATCCAAGCCTTCTGTTCCTGGCACCGTAGCATCTAGATAATAATCGGGTTTTTTCTTACGAATACGATCAATACATAGATTAGTCGCAATACGATACAGCCAAGTAGAAAACTTCCGCTTTTGATCATACGTTTCCAAATTTACATAGGCACGCACAAAAGCCTCTTGTGCAATATCTTCCGCTTCCGCTGCATTATTCAACATTCGATAGCACACTTGATATAATCGGTGTTGAAAATGAATAACAATCTCTTCAAAAGCTTCTTGATTACCGTTTAATACTTCTTTTACTCGTTTATTAATCAATTCGTCCAATAGGCTTCACCTTCCGCTCTTATGCGGCTGTCCCTTTATATACGTTAGATACTTCATTTGGTTTCATTTTTTCTTCATTTATTTTGTCCATACCTACTTTATCATTATTCACACTGAGAGTGATAGTCATTTCCACAAAGAAAAAAGTGATCAAAACCTATAGGCTTCAATCACTTCAACAAATTATAGTAGTTTTTCACCAAATAAAGATCCCATAAGTCCGACTGCTACATCTGCGGTTTTATTGTACTCATCTAGCACAGGGTTTACTTCAACGAATTCTGCAGATGTGATTACATTTGCATCTTCTAGCAATTCCATAGCTAAATGACTTTCGCGATATGTGATTCCACCAGGCACCGGCGTTCCGACTCCTGGAGTATACAATGGATCCAAACCGTCCAAATCTAACGACAAATGAACGCCATCTACTTCTCTCGAAGCAAAATACTCCAACGTTTGCTGAATTACCGCTGACATGCCATAACGGTCAACTTCATGCATTGTGAATACTTTCACGCCTTTTTCTTTAATTAATTGTCTTTCACCCGGGTCAACCGACCGCGCACCAATAATTACTACATTCTCAGGATTTATTTTCGCTCCGTCACTATGCACATTCACTAGTTGCTCATGTCCTAGCCCCATACTAACTGCAAGCGGCATGCCGTGTATATTACCTGAAGGAGATGTCTCACTTGTATTCATATCTGCATGTGCGTCATACCAAATGATTCCGAGGTTTTTATAGTGTTCGGCCAATCCTGCAAGTGTACCGATAGCAATACTATGATCGCCACCAAGTACTAGTGGAAACTTTTTATTTTTCACAATCGCGGAAACTTTTTCAGCGAGTTCTTCTGTCGCTGCCGTCACTTCTGACAAGTTCTTCAATCCCGCCTCATTGCATGTTAGGTCGTGTACTGGTGAAACAGAGATATTCCCTTGATCCGTAACGTCATGACCTAGTGCTTGAAGACGCTCAACAGCCCCTGCATATCGAATGGCGCTTGGTCCCATATCCACTCCTCGTCGGCTTTGACCAAGATCGACGGGTACTCCAATTAAAGAAATATCTAGTTTTCGCATAATGTTCCTCCTACATATTAATTTTTATTTTGAAAAACTGAACGACGTTCTCTAATCTGTAGTGAATCTTCTAATGACATCGGGCGACCATAATAATAGCCTTGTCCTTCACGACATCCTAAATTATAGAGCATTTTTGCCTGCTCAGGTAATTCTATTCCTTCTGCTACCACATTCAATCCCGCTGTATCAGCAAGTGTCACAATCGCTTTGACAATGGCCTGACTATTTTCATTCTCTAAAATATCGCGTACAAACGCCATATCAATTTTCAGCGTATCAGCTGGAAGTTCTTTTATATAACTGAATGTACTATAGCCTGTACCGAAATCATCGATCGCAATAGTAATGCCTTCACTTCGTAGCCTCTGAATGGCATCCTTCATACCATCCGTATCCATAAACGAGCTTTCTGTCAGTTCCAACTCGAGCATTTCAGGTGGCACGTGATATTCCTTAATTATATTCAAGACAGAGTCTACAAAACCCTCTTCTTTCATTTGGACAGTTGAGACATTCACAGCAAATCGGCACGTTTCACCAGCTGCTGCTTCAATCTGCGCACGCTTGCAAACTTCACGTAAAATCCATTCTCCTAGCGGCACAATAATCTTCGTTTCTTCAGCCAATGGAATGAACTTCATAGGGGGTATAATGCCCAGATCTGGATGATTCCAACGTACGAGTGCTTCAACACCTGCTAACTTACCGGTATCCAGTAAAACTTTTGGTTGATACTCCAGATAAAAGTGTTGTTGTTGGACACTTTTACGTAATTCATTTTCAAGTAATATTCGCTCTAACGACATCTTTGAAGTACCCGGCTCATACATTTCACTATCGCCGCCACCTCGCAACTTGACTTTGCCTAATGCCAAAGTGGCTTTAGTAATCAAATCGGAGGGTTGATTTGCATGTTCAGGATACATAGAAATACCGCAACTAATAGACAATGTGTAACTTTGCTTGCCTACTTGAATCGGTTTCTCTAAAAAGGTACGAATATCTTCCGCATGATTATAGAACTCCTCTTCATCTTTCAGTCCTGTGATAATGAATGCAAACTCGTCTCCTGCAATACGAGCCAACAAACTTTCAGGTCCCGTTCTCTTTTTTAGTCGCTCTCCGACCATCGCCAATAAATAGTCTCCCGCTTCATGCCCAAGTAAATCATTTGCATAACGGAGTCGATCAATATTTATATGGACAAGTGCAAATACTTGTTTGCGGGTGCGTGCTCTTTCAAATGCCAAAGCCATCTGTTCTCTAAATGAATTTCTATTCATTAAGGAAGTCAACTGATCGTTATAGACCAGATACTTAATTTTCGCTTCTGACTTCACACGTTCTGTGACATCTCGCATGACGACTAGTAGCTTATCTTCATATTCGAGTGCTTCATCCACTTCATCAATTTTCGCTTCCATAATATGCAATCCATTTTTACTATCTAAAAAAGAAAACTCTAAGTTCATTGTTTGACGTTGATACCCTACAAACTGCGAAATCTTCTTTTCTACCTTTTGTCGATTCTTTTTATATATGTAAGAAAAAAATGAACGAGAATATAGATCGTTCTCTGTATGTCCGAGAAGCTTTTGGAAAGATGGAGATGCATAATAAAAATTGCCCTCCCGATCAATCACGGCAATGTAATCAGATGCATTAGCTGTAATAATTTCATAAAGCTCCGCGCTTTTTCGTATTTCTAGTTCCATCTGCTTTCTCTCTGAAATATCATAGCGAATTGCAATATATTGATAAGGTTTACCTTTATCATTTAAAAACGGGACAATTGTTGTATCGACCCAATAAGTGGATCCATCTTTCGCACGATTACATATATCACCGCGCCAAGTTTTACCCGAGCCAATCGAAGACCACATATCTTTAAAAAAGGCTGCATCGTGGTGGCCTGAATTTACTATACTCTGATTCGAGCCAATTAATTCTTCACTCGAATATTTCGAGAGTTTTTCAAAATGTTCATTGGCATATTGAATCGTCCCGCGTGAGTCAGTAATTGCAACTATAGCTGCTTGCTCTAATGTATAAGCTATATCACTAAGTGTTTTTTGTAATTCTTTTTCACTACTTGACTCCACGAATTTCTTCATATTATTTAAAGACTCTTCCATAGCTATATCACAATCCCTATATTCAGTCATATTCATTGTTAAAACAAGAGAAACTACCTATACGTGTTATAGATTATTATACATGATTATTTGAATTGTTCTATATGAACTACTGTTTTTCTTCACAAAAAAACCCTATATTATTTTATAAATAACAAGGATTCGACATATGTATTATGAAATTGTAAGTATGTTAGTTAAATGGCTGGGGTAGCTGGATTCGAACCAACGAGTGACGGAGTCAAAGTCCGTTGCCTTACCGCTTGGCTATACCCCAATGTATAGATGGTTATATTTTCGTTAAAGTAAAAAAATGGTGGTGGGGGACGGATTCGAACCGCCGAACCCGGAGGGAGCGGATTTACAGTCCGCCGCGTTTAGCCACTTCGCTACCCCACCTTGTTAAAATTGCGATAAGCTTCGCATTGCTGCGTCAGGCTTCACTCGCTTAGTCAGTCACGTACCTAAGTACGCTCATTGCTGCTTTACTATAAAAGTTAATTGGTGACCCCTACGGGATTCGAACCCGTGATACCGCCGTGAAAGGGCGGTGTCTTAACCGCTTGACCAAGGGGCCATTAAAGTGTTCATGGAGCTTCCAGCCGGACTCGAACCGGCGACTTCTTCCTTACCATGGAAGCACTCTACCTGCTGAGCTATGGAAGCATAAAAAAATGGCTCCGCAGGTAAGACTCGAACTTACGACCGATCGGTTAACAGCCGATTGCTCTACCACTGAGCTACTGCGGAATAATAATAAACATATTATGTTTGACGACAAAAATCATTATAGCATGCTTGCTAACTGTTTGCAACAAGTACTTTTAATCCCTCAAGCATTTTTAATTATAATAGGCTTAGTCATAGACGTCAAGAGGTTTTCATACAATAGTTTAGACTTCACATAATTAAGGAGATTGGCATGATAAAAAAACTTCTCTTCTCTTTCGTTTTGATTGCAGTGTTCTTAGCGTTTATCCCACAATTGGCCAAGCCTACTTCTACTCTGAAGACGGTTTTCCGATTAACAGAACAACCGGCAGTGATAGTAAAAGGTACACAAGGTTCTGCGTTGACGATTAACATTTCTTTCGGTGAAAAAGAAGTAGAGGAGCTTCTCGAACATTTATCACAACCGTATCCCCTTCTTTTCATCGATAGTGACTGGGCTTCACGCTTTCCCCACCTTACAGAACAAATTAACAAGCGCTCGTTACCTATCGCTTTACTCGGTACCGAAGGTCAACACTATGAAAGTGATCCGAAACTTTTGAGTAAGCAACTACAAACATTTGAAGAACTGTTCAACACACGTCCGCTTTGGTTCCGTACGACAGATGAGGAATTCCCTTTAGCCTTGTTACAGCAGTTGAGCAAGGCAGAAATCAATGCACTTGGGTCTACTGTACAATGGTCTGGCGGTACATTACCAAAAGCCTCCAAAGGTGAAATCATTACCGTTCCATATGATCATCATGAGCAAGTGGCCACTGCTGATATTCAGCGTTTGATTGCTAGTCGTACTTTTCAATCCGTAGAGGATCTCTTATTCCGATCCACTGTTAAAACGAAAAAAATCCCACAATAAAAACTGACAGGAGAGAAATCTCCTGTCAGTTTTTTTAGGATTTAACTGTTTTTTTCTTTGTCTTTTTTCTTTCATTTCTGCGTTTGTCCAACTTCTCTTTATCAATATCGGATTGTCTGTTGTATTTAGGCAATATTAATAATTGATATGCATTTACCGCAAGCAGTGGGAATAGAAGAATGGTTACCCATTCATCTTTGTTACCGGAAGTAACCATAAGCGCCGGCAACCATTCCAGCGTCGTAATGACGATCATGAAAAACAACGCAGAAATCAGCGCATGTTTTTTCGTCCATTGCGCTTTAAAGTACGCTGTCACTACTGATACACCGATCAAAGTAATGAGTAAGAAAATATACAGAAACGTCCGACTTGTATCTGCTTTCGTTAATTGGAAACGGAAAAATACTAAATCAAACAGCACAACGACTATGATTAGCATTTGCACCCAGTTCCACAAAGTTAACGTACGGAACATATTGACGCCAAACTGATGAACAGTCAAATAGGCGAAGAAGCCCATTTGCGCAACTACACTCATCGTAAAGCCTAAAAAAATCATCCATAAAAAGGCACCAAGAAATTGCCCTATCTCGCCTGCCTGTAAATATCCATAGAAGAAGTCCCAACGTACTATTAGACCAACAACCGCTGTAATTGATCCACCAATTGCCATTGCGCGCAAGAAAAATTTAACCCAATTTCGTATTGTCACAGCACTGTTCCCCTTTTTATCATGTCCATCCTAGTGTATCAACGATCGACAAAAAAATCTATTTCATTGAACGAATCATGCATATTCCTTCTTATATTGTGAACAATAAATGAAAATACAAGTGGAAGGTTGAGTGGAATGAAAAAATTTGCAGGCATTTTTCTATTCCTTCTATTCCTTGCGGGTTGCAGCGGAGGAAGTCAGGCGTCACCAAGCTATGACGAAATGAAGAAGATGATGACAGATGCAATCCAGACGGAAGATGGAAAAAAAGCACTCCGGAAAATAATGACTGATCCTGAGTTCAGGGAGTT
Source organism: Sporosarcina ureae (assembly GCF_002109325.1). Lineage (GTDB taxonomy): Bacteria > Bacillota > Bacilli > Bacillales_A > Planococcaceae > Sporosarcina > Sporosarcina ureae_C. The sequence continues at coordinate 1,614,752 of NZ_CP015348.1, forward strand.
ACTCGTACTCGAACAACCAGAAGTGAAGCAAAGTATTGAAAACGTCTTACTTTCTAAAGAGGGAGAGCGTTTTTGGAAGACAGCTTTTGAAGATCCTAAGTTTACTGAAAGCGTAGCTAAGAGCATGAAAAAGCAACAAGCCGATATTATGAAAGATTTGATGGGAGATGCTTCATTTCAAAAAGAAATGGAGAAGTTTTTCGGACAGCCAGACATGATGAAACAGATGGAGAAGATCGTTAATTCAGCGACACTCAAGAAAGAAATGGAGAAGGCTGTGGAAGATACGATCAATAGCCCACTCATGCAAGCAAAGTGGCAAGAACTGATTATGAAAGCTGGTAAAGGGGCTGCTGAGGACAGTGGAAAAGATGGAGGAAAAGATAAAAAAACAGACGAAGAAGGAAAATAACCTTTTTCGTCTGCTATTTATTACTTTTTAGTTTTTTTGATTACTGTATCAGCAACTTCTAAGTAGATCTTTCCAATCGGATGATCTTCTGCATAAACTGAAGGTGCGAATTCCGTTTCGTTCCAGTCAGGCTGACCAAGAGGGATTTGTCCTAATAGTTCCGTACGAAGCTCCTCAGAAAGACGGACACCTCCACCTTGACCGAAGACATACTCTTTCTCACCTGTTGCTTTAGATGCGAACCAAGACATGTTTTCAACTACACCAAGTAGCTCATGCTCAGTTTGTAACGCCATCGCTCCTGCACGCGCTGCTACAAATGCTGCAGTTGGATGTGGAGTCGTAACGACGATTTCTTTAGACGCAGGGATCATTTGGTGAATATCAAGTGCTACGTCACCTGTTCCTGGTGGCAAGTCGAGCAATAAGTAATCCAGCTCGCCCCACTCCACATCACGGAAGAATTGATCCAACACTTTTCCAAGCATAGGTCCACGCCAAACAACGGGTGCGTTGTCTTCAACAAAGAAGCCCATTGAAATGACTTTTACGCCAAAACGTTCTACTGGCATGATGCGATCTTCACGTACTTCAGGCATAGCCGTAATACCCATCATATCTGGTACACTAAAGCCATAAATATCTGCATCGATCAATCCGACCTTTTTGCCGCGTCTTGCTAAAGCCACTGCCAAGTTCACAGAGACCGTAGACTTTCCGACGCCGCCTTTACCAGATGCAATCGAAATAAATTCAATGTTAGATAAAGGTGATAAGATATCCTGCGTTTCCGCTTCCGTCACCGTGCCGCGGAATTGTTCCAATACTTCTTTAGGCAATTCTTCAAAACGAATGCCAACCGAGTCGGCTCCTGCTTCTTTCAATACTTCAACCACTTTTGATTGTAGCGTCAATTGCTCTCCGGTATTCACTTTCGCAATCGCGACTTTAACACTGACATGTTCTTTCTCAGGTTTTATGGTTACATCCACAATTCCATTTGTTTCTGCCAATGTTTTATGTAAAAACGGATCTTCCAATGCGCCAATCAGTTCACGAACTTGTTGTTCATTAATCACATTCGACACTCCCTACTGAATTCATTCACTCCTTTTCAGTATATCATATTCACTATTCACTCAAACGTCATATGCTTCATTGTTCATCAGCAAGTTGATATTTTACGATTCCATCTACAATCGCAGCTGCTACTTTTTTCTGATAAGATTTATTCGACAATAATTTCCTTTCCTCTGGATTGGACAAGAAACCTGTTTCAACCAACACAGCCGGTACTGGTACTTTTTTCAATAAGTAGACTCCCGTGATTTTCATAGCTTCCCGCTCTGTATTTTTCAATTGATCGCGCAATTCGTTTTGGATTGATGTCGCCAGTTGCTTACCTTCAGGATGGCCACCCGGATGATAGAATACTTGCGCCCCTCTCCAGCGCTCTTCTGGGATCGCGTTAACGTGGACGCTGATAAACATATCCGGCTTCGAATCGACTGCCATGCTTTCACGTAGTTTCAAGTCTGCGAACTTTCTGCTTCTCAACGAAGTGAACTTCTCGGATGGTGCATGTTCTGCAATCGCATCGCCACTTTTCTCTCTCGTCATTTCTACAGTTGCACCTTTTTTCTTTAAAAGTTTACTCACTTCATGGGAAATGTTTAATGTAATATCTTTTTCAATGAGTTCACCTGCCGAAGCCCCCCCGTCTTCCCCACCATGTCCAGGGTCAATGAGGATACTTACCCCACCAAGCTCAGAGGGCAGAAAGAAGCCACGATCAGATGCTTTGACGCCGTATAACACTCCACCTAATGAGAAAATTATGAGTAACCCTGCTACAAGCCACTTTTTCATACAGACACCGCCTTTTTCTTTCACTATACGCTTGGACTTTTGAGGTTATGTCTACACGTCAGCGGATTAATGAATTAGAAGACGGGATGCATCGTTACAGTGCAATTCAACTTCTATCCCTTTTAATAAAAAAGCTGTCGTAAGAAGTTTTCACTTCTTACGACAGCTTTGGTTTAACTTATTACTTTGTTTCGCCTTCCCATGCTAGCATGCCGCCTACCATGTTCGTTACGTCAAATCCTTCGTCTGCCATAAGCTCTTGAGCACGGCCACTTCTGCCACCTGAACGGCATACGAGGATGAAGGGTGTTTCTGCATTCAAGTCGTGCATTTCGACAGGTAGATTACCGAGGGCGATGTGTTCTGCACCTGGAATCATACCTTCTGCTACTTCGTCATCTTCGCGTACATCGATGATATTCAGTTTTTTACCACTTTCCAATTGCTCTTGAACTTCTTTTGCAGTCAATTCTTTTAAAGTCATGAGTCATATCCTCCAAAATGTTTAATGTGTGTTTAATGTACCTTTATTCTATCTTGCTAGGTTGAGCATTGTCTATTGAAACGAACTAATTAGAGTTGCTGTAATTCTTTCATAGTATGTCCACGATTTTCCCACAATCTAGTAGTGTCTGCTACTTCGACAATCGCAGGGATATAACGCTCAGATTTTTTGATAGGCAGTTCTAGACCAGCTATAAACAAGGATAGTTCCATCATGAAGTCGCCGCCACTTACTTGCAGATTATATACTAGTTCAGAGACTTCTTCATCGACATCCAATTGATCACCGAAGTCCTCTTTCAACATATTCTTTACCAGTAATTGCTCGGGAGTTTCTTGAAAATACTCTTCGTCAATGTAACATAGCAGTTCTTCTTTTCCCGGTACATAATATGGCTTTTCAGCTGCACTTAGTTTTAGATTTTCCTTTTCATCTTCTTCGCTTGTCGCCTCAGCTACAAATTCATTTGATTGAATATAGACGAAACTCTCCTCAAGTTTTTGTTTCATTTGCGTAGATTGCAAAAGACTTTCCACTTCATTCAATGAAATACTTTCTTCATTTTGATTATTGTAGATTTCAATAACTTTTTCAACAGGCACAATCCCATATAGATTTGTACACGACACGATATACTTCATTACCAATTCTTCATTCATTGTATACACACCTTTCCCTGGCCCAGATAAATTTCCTATGTACTCTTTCTGTATTGTATCAAAACTATTGTCTATTGTTCAAAACGAGAACTATTTTGATCATTCATGAAGATGCCATAATATACTATAGCAACTAGAAAATTCAGGAGGAATGGTATGGGTGCTATAAATGGCAATGATTTTGTACGCAGAATGAATGCGCAGAACGCGGAAATTTGGCTCGATGGGCAACAATTGAAAGGACCTATCTCTGAACATCCAGCTTTTAAGGGGCTTATAGAAACAAAGGCTTCTCTATATGATTTACAACTGTCACCTTCACATAGATCTCTCATGACATATGCTTCGCCAGTCACAAATGAGCGAATTGGACTTTCTTACTTACAACCTAAAACCAAAACCGATTTGCAAAATCGCAGAATCATGACAGAAGAATGGGCAAGACTTTCTTGCGGCTTGCTTGGTAGAAGTCCCGATTACCTCAATACGGTGATCATGAGCTTTGCCTCATCTTCCCCTCACTTGCTCGGTAAGGAAAACTGCTTTCCAGAACATATTCAAGCGCTGTATGAACGAGCGCGAGAAGAGGACCTATCTTTTACTCATACCTTCATTACGCCACAGGTCAATCGATCTCAGAGTGCTTTTAATATGTCAGATGAACCTGTCTCAGCAAGGATTATTAAAAAGACGTCTGAAGGACTCATCATTAAAGGAGCTAAGCTACTTGCAACTCAGGGTGGCGTGACGGATGAAGTACTGGTATTCAGCACACCTTCTTTTCTTGGAGATCCTGATGAAGCTTTCGCCTTTTCCATTCCTTCCGGTACAAAAGGTTTGCGTTTTCTTTGCAGGGAATCATTTGTCGGTGGGGATTCTACATTCAATTACCCACTTAGTTCGCGTTTTGAAGAGATGGATTCTGTAGTTATTTTCGATAATGTTCTGGTCCCATGGGAGCGTGTATTCTTTCATCACAACCCGGAAGTAGCTTCAGAATTTTTTTCAAAGAGTTCATTCCATCCGTTTGCCACGCATCAAGTCATTACGAGACAGATTGTCAAAACGGAGTTCATGCTGAATTTGGCAGAGCAGCTCGTCCAAACCATTAATATAGCAGAATATCTCCACATTCAAGAAAAGCTATCTGAAATAATTATTGGGCTCGAAACGATGAAAGCATTGCGAGATAAATCGGAAGCCGATGCTGCACTCGATCAATGGGGATATATGTGTCCCAGTGCAATACCGCTTCAAGTAGCAAGCAATATTTTCCCGAAAGTCTACCCGCGTTTCAGTGAGATCATTCAGCTAATCGGAGCAAGTGGGATGATTGCTTTACCTACCGATAAGGATTTTCATTCCGCTATTCAGCCTGATCTCGAAAAGTATCTACAAGGAGCTACAAAAACTGCGGTTGAACGTGTACAACTGTTTCGTCTAGCTTGGGATTTGACGATGAGTTCGTTCGGCACACGACAAACACAATACGAACGGTATTTCTTTGGTGATCCCGTTCGCTTATCTGGTCACCTGTATCGATCCTATCCGAAAGATGCGGGACAGGAAATGATACGTCGTTTACTTTCAGATTAAATAAGATTCGGTTAATTAGGCATAGTTATTTCCATGTACACCATCCGCCACGCATATCTATCACAAGCGATATGCCAACGACATCTTGATCCACAATTTCTTTTATCAAAAAGACCCTGAATAAATCAACGCCCCTACGCCAGAATATATGGTATAGGGGCATTGATTTATTTAACAGGTATTTCTTGAAAGTCAATGCGAATAAATTTACCTGTTTCAGCTGAATAGGTGACTGTCACGATCACACCGAATTCTCGATCGTCTTCTTTTAACCAAAGTTGAAACTTCTCCACACTCGTGACTTTCTTTGAGTTGGTAGCGATATGCAAATAATCCTTGATCTCTGCCTGGGGATACTTGAGCATCGTTTGCTTGATAGCAAGCCTTGACCATTTCGCATATGCCGGCACTTCCACTTTACTTAGTGTAGTAATTGGCGCATCCCTAATGCCCGACCCACTTGTCAATAAAACTCCAAGTGCTAAACCTATTTTTGCAAAAATGGCGCACACCTCCTTCAAGAATAGCATGCGCTGTTTACAACTTTTCGATTCTAAATAAAAAAACATCCAACCGAAATAGTTGGACGTTTTTTGTAGATTAATTTGTCATCGATTGCTCTTTTTTTACACCGGGCCACATTTGTTTCGTATAAGCCATATCCCAGAACATATACTCATAACGAGTCGTATTAAGGAAGATTTCTTCTAACCTCACTAATTCTGATTCAGGCTTTCCTTTTGCAGTTTCGTCCATTAATTCTAAGCACCAAGTAGCTAACTCGCCAAAGTCTTCCGATGAATACATGCGAACCCAGTCACCGTACAACGGATGATCCAACGCACCAGGCAACTCAGCAAGCTCTTTGCCGATCTCCCAATAGCTCCACGCACACGGCAATAATGCAGCGACGACTTCCGCCAAAGAACCATTTTGACTAACATGCAGCATATAGTGCGTATAGGCAAGGACAATTGGAGATGGTTCGGCATTCTCAAGCTCTTCTTCAGTAATACCAAAGCGGGCTGCATATTGTCGATGAAGATCCATTTCTGTGTTTAGTGTACCGTTAAGTAACGCAGCAAATTTCCCCATCATCTCGACATCGGTCGCTTTCATTGTGCCTATAGCAAATACTTTCGCATAATCAATTAAATACAAATAGTCTTGCACCATATAAAATCGAAACTTCTCCTGATCCAACGTACCATTTCCAATCTCTTGTACAAATGGATGACTATGATTCTGTCTCCAAATCGGTAATGTCTTCTCTAATAAACGCTCAGTGAACTTCATGTATATTCTCCCCTTTTTCGTAGTAAATGAAAAAACCACTTCTTGACCAGAAGTGGCGGAGAGACGTCACTGAGCCCCAAAAAGAAGCTACGTAACATCTGCACCACTTCCTTACGCCGGTATGAACCGGATCAAGTTAAAGGGTTAAAGCAATATGCTTCTCTCAGCTCCACAGAGCACCCCTAGCGGTAACGACTATTTCATTTGTATATCCATTGTAGGCATATCTTGTCAGAAAGGTCAAACAAATTGAGATTGCACTCTGTCTCAAGTACAAAACAGTCACGCAGTTTCATTTTTTATTCTAGATGTTCTTTTAGCTTTTTCTGAACATCTTCTTCAATTTTCTTTACGCGCTCATCTTTTAGTTTACGTCTTGGTTTAGGATGAAACCATTCGATTTCGCCATTAATAAATGTCCCTTTAAACTCCTCGCCTTGGATCTTCAATTTAAATAACTGAAGTGGACGGGTTTGATTTCTGCTAAGGGAACGTTCGATTTCAATATCATCTGCTTCATTTCTAATTCCTTGCTCAGACAACAGTTCTAACACTTTGTCCTCTATGGCAATAACTTCTTCTTCGCCGACATCTTGCTTGGGATGTGGATGAAGCCACTGGATTTCACCTTCATGATAGTCACCTTTATACTTACGTCCTTCTAATATGAGCTTAAACTGAATTCGCTCGTACGGCCTGTCTTCAAAAACTTTTTCCGCTTCAAAGTCATCAACCACAGGAAACACCTCCAAAATAGTATGAAGTCTCTTTTTATAGAATAGGCTATCTTACTTCATCCATCGCTACTAATTCAAGCGATCTAGCCTAAAGTTTAATTTCTCTAACATTCCTGCCCACTTATATTTTTCTCTTCTCATTACAAATGATATTCGAATATATCTCAGGAATTGGTGATTGTCAAATCAATTAACGATATTACCTATTATGTGTAGTTAGGAAGTAGAGTAAGGTTTCGACCTTATACTTTATAGTGCATATATATAATGATACCCAAAATTCCATATTTCAATCATTTGAAATATGGTCTTTAATACTTCCACTATTTGATAAACTTCAGCGTAGCAACTATAAATATAGCTTTACTTCAATTGGTAAAAAACCCGACAACTCTTTTGAATTGTCGGGTAGGTCCTAGTACTTCCGTAAAAAACTTGGTTTCGTTTGATACCATTCGTCGCTAATTATATGGTGACAGACTGAAATAATTCGCTCTATAACCTGTGTATAGTTTGCTAATATGCGAATCGTGAAGCCGGGAACAGCAAGCTTGGATAATCCAAATGCAAACTCCCCATCTTCTCGTTGAATCGCCTCATACAATCGATCCAATAGAGCATCACTCGTTTTTTCACCAACGACAATTAACGAACCTAAATGTGTGTATCCTTCCATAAAGCCTAACGCATTCATATCTTGTGATGCCGGATGGAGTTTAATATGGTCAAAAGCAACAAGCTGATCATCCATATAAATCTCTGTTTTCAAACGAAGCATGTCGTAACTGAATTTCTCACCATCCGGCGACCAGCCGGGAGTCAATATATCGGAATACAGCAAGGTCGCCCCTTTTTCCATATATATACTATTTTTCTGATAACAACTAGCATCTTTGTATGCAATCAGTGCATCCGGTAAGTACTCTAGATAACTGTCTTTTTTCATACGAAAAATCGTCTCTTGGTACGCTGGCTTGGTTGGTGTTCTATATACTTTCGTCGACGACTGAGTCGTTAGCGTCAGCATCGCCCCTTCACCAAGCGTGACTTTCATTTGATACCGATCTCCATCTAAATAGCCACCGCCAGGATTCAATAAATAATAGCATGGATAACTGTTCTTATTGAAATAGACAGGACGCATCACTTTAAATGCGCCTTGGAAGTAGACAGTTTTCGCCACGGAGCGGCCTAGCCGATTTTCCATGACGAGGTCAAGAACGCCTGTCCATTCAGACATCTTGTCCTAGTCCTTTTAATAAAGCATGTTTTCTGACCCACTCTACCACTTCATCTAGTCCTTGATCGTCTTTTAAATTGGTGAAAAAGAACGGTTTCTTTCCTCTAAATATCTTTGTGTCAGATTCCATTACCTCAAGTCTTGCGCCGACATATGGGGCTAAGTCTGTTTTATTAATAATAAATAAATCAGACTTAATCATTCCTTGCCCACCTTTACGTGGGATTTTTTCACCTTGCGCCACGTCAATTATATAAATGGAAAAGTCAACGAGTTCCGGACTGAATGTGGCTGCTAGGTTATCCCCGCCACTTTCTACAAAAATCAGCTCAACATCGGGATGTTTTTCCTTCAATTCATTAATTGCCGCGAAGTTCATCGATGCATCTTCACGAATTGCCGTATGTGGACAACCTCCTGTTTCTACTCCGACAATGCGGTCTTCTGGAAGAATACCGTTCGCAACTAAAAACTTGGCATCTTCTTTCGTATATATATCATTAGTAATAACCGCCATACTTACTTCGCCCTCTAAAGCGCGTGTAATCTTTTCGACCAGCATAGTTTTTCCTGCACCAACTGGTCCGCCAACACCTATTTTAATTGGTCCCATTCTAAGCACATCCTTAATATCAATTTCATTGCGTTCATTATGAACTAAAAATACGTATGCCAACACGTTCGTGCTGCATTTGTGAAAGCTCGAGTCCTGGAGATACGATACCAAACTCTTCTTGATCTAACTCCATTATTTTGTCTGTTGTTTGTTGAAGTTGTTGTTGAAACGTGTATATAATCTTCTGTCCAGCAGTTTGTCCAAGCGGGATAGCCCGCACGGCATTTTGCACAAGACTAACAACCGTCGAGTATAAATAATATAGAATTGTTGTATTCTTTTCGACTTGAAGGTGATGTCCAATCATTGTAAATACAATAGCCGGATGGCCAAAAGCTTCTTTGTCCTGAATTTTCTGCGCGTAAATAGATAACATCGGTATATTGTAAATGGATTTTGCAATGTCTAACATCCGATCTCCCATGCGCTGAGTACCATCACGTGATTCGCGGGCGAGATTCTGCACAGTCAATATGCGATCCAATTCCCAAATCTTATCAAAATCTTCCTTATCCAATGCATCATAAACAAGTCTTACAGCCAAGCCGTCTGCATAAGCAAGTTGTTCATGCACATAGACATGTAGCCATTCGGAAAACGTATTGGCGTCTGTAACCTTGTCCTTCTGAATATATGTCTCCAGTCCGAATGATTGGCTAAAAGAGCCGATCGGGAAACTGGAATCGCATAGCTGCAGCAAGGATAGTGCATGATTAGTCATGGCTATGTCCGATATGACGGAAAGCCTTGGCTACTTTTCGTTCTTCTCGCTTAAATGGAATACCCATTTCTTTCAACAAATCCTCAACTAAATAATCATATTGCACGAGCATATCTTCATCCTCAAACTGCGCAGGCAAATGTCGATTGCCTAGCTGATGAGCAATCGTCCCCATTTCAAGCATCGTGCGTGGGCTAATAATAATTAAATCATCTGAAAGCACATCAATCAGAATGATATTCTTATCATCCATAAACAGAATATCTCCCGCTTCTAAATCACGTGGGTTTTTTAATCGAATGCCAATTTCACGTCCATGATCAGTTTCCACGCGTTGAATTCTTTTCATTAAGTGTGCACTTTCTAAGTACACTTTCTCTTTATGACGGCTTTCATACTCACTTGGATCTAAATCCCTAACATTCATTAAAACTTTTTCTACAATCATTTTCTTCACCTCAGAATAAGAAATAGCGTTGCCCCATTGGCACTACGTCAATCGGATCGCATGTAATCAGTTTTCCATCAATTTTCACTTCGTACGTTTGTGGATCCACATCAATATGTGGTGTCGCTGTATTTAACTTCATATCTTTTTTCGTCAGATTGCGTATATTACGGACAGGCAGCACTACTTTATCAAGTCCTAGCTTCTCTTTTATTCCTTGATCATAGGCAATTTGCGAAACAAACGTAATGGAACTTTGAGACAATGCCTTACCGAGCGTTGCATACATCGGACGATAAATCATCGGCTGCGGTGTCGGAATCGTTGCATTGGCATCACCCATTAAGCTATAGACTGCCATACCACTTTTCAAAATCATTTCCGGTTTAACCCCAAAGAATTTCGGATCCCATAGTACAAGATCGGCCATTTTTCCAACTTCAATTGAACCGATATATTCCGATATACCATGAGCAATGGCTGGATTAATCGTATATTTAGCGACATAGCGCTTTACTCGATTATTATCTGAATGCTCACTATCGCCTTCCATAACTCCAAGTTGCTTTTTCATTTTGTGAGCTACTTGCCATGTACGAAGTGCAACTTCACCGATACGGCCCATTGCCTGAGAATCGGAGCTTGTCATACTAAAGACACCTAAGTCTTGTAAGACATCTTCTGCTGCAATCGTTTCATTGCGAATGCGTGAATCTGCAAATGCGATATCTTCAGGCACTGAAGGGTTTAAGTTATGAGCAACCATTACCATATCCAAATGCTCGTCAATTGTGTTAATCGTATACGGCAATGTCGGATTCGTAGAAGCAGGCAACACATTCATCATACCAGCAGATTTAATTAAATCTGGAGCGTGTCCGCCACCCGCACCTTCTGTATGGTACATATGGATACCGCGACCATCAATCGCCTTGATCGTATCTTCAAAAAATCCGGATTCGTTTAATGTATCCGCGTGAAGAGCGACTTGCACGTCATATTCATCCGCAATCCGTAATGCATGATCGAGAACGGACGGTGTCGCACCCCAATCTTCATGAACTTTCAAACCAATTGCACCTGCAATTATTTGTTCCGCTAAAGGAGCTCCCGCTGCTGCATGCCCTTTACCCGTTAAACCAATATTGATCGGTTGTCCATCCAAAGCTTTCAACATAGAATGAAGATGCCAAGCACCCGGTGTGGCTGTCGTAGCCCGAGAACCATCTCCAGGCCCAGCTCCACCGCCGATCAGCGTCGTTGTCCCTGCAGTGAGCGCTACGTCTACTTGTGCTGGATTAATGAAATGCACGTGCGTATCAATTGCACCCGCAGTAATGATCTTACCCTCTCCCGAAATAACTTCAGTGGAAGTTCCAATAATAATGTCTACTTTGTCTTGTACAAGTGGGTTACCCGCCTTACCGATACCTGAAATTTTACCGTCTCGAATTGCTAGATCCGCTTTATATATTCCTGTGTAATCGAGCACAACCACATTTGTTATGACTGTATCCGGTACCCGTTCATCTTCTTCGCGCGTAATGAAAGGATGTTGTCCCATTCCATCACGAATAACTTTACCGCCACCGAACACAACTTCTTCTCCATATTTCGTATAATCTTTTTCAATTTGGATGAACAAATCTGTATCTGCTAGTCGGACAGAGTCTCCGGTTGTCGGTCCATACATTTGAGCATATTGCTCTCTATCCATTTTAAAACTCATTTTGCATTCCCGCCTTCCAATGCTCCGTCTACTTTATTATGGAATCCATAAACTTTTCTTTCTCCAGCATAGTCAATTAGCTGCACTTCTTTCTCATCACCTGGTTCAAAACGAACAGCAGCGCCTGCGGGTATATTGAGACGTTTACCGTATGTCACTTCCCGATCAAACTTTAATGCATTATTCACTTCATAAAAATGGTAATGGGAACCGATTTGAATAGGTCTGTCGCCATGATTAATAACTTGCACATGTATACTTTCAGCACCTGCATTACAAATGATCGGTTCTTCTTTTAAAAAATATTCGCCTGGTATCATCGTTACGTCCCCTTTCCTATTTATACATCTTTTATCTGATTGGATTATGCACTGTGACTAACTTCGTCCCATCAGGGAACGTTGCTTCTACTTGAATATCATCAATCATTTCTGGAATACCATCCATTACATCTTCACGAGATAAAATCGTCGCGCCATAAGCCATGAGTTCTGCAACTGTTTTGCCGTCTCTGGCGCCTTCCAATACCTCATATGTAATAAGAGCCATAGCTTCTGGGTGATTCAATTTAAGTCCCCGATCCTTTCGTCTTCTGGCAAGATCTGCCGCAACAACGATCATTAACTTATCAATTTCACGCGGTAGTAATCGCATTGTTCAACCTCCTAAAATAATATAATATACTGCAGCAATACTCTTTTCTTCACACGAATTAAGCTATAGAATATTCTATAAAATGAAAATTCCCACATTGGCCTACTATAATCTTTCAATCGATCTTCAGGTTTTTTTATCCATATCATTCGATTGAACTAAAACACCTATAAATATATAAGTTCAACATGTCACAGTTTACCCAAATGCTATTTAGCATAAACGTTGACCGCGTAACACTTCACAGATAAAACTATTATAAGCGGCAGGAATAATTTTTCTGTTAAGATGTCACTAATTTTGAATCATATGATATGGTAACAAGATTATTATAAAATGGTCTACTCGCAGTTGATTCATTAATGACTCATAACATCAGGGGTTGATCTGTGAGCCTCTCAAATAGCTAATACAACTGGAAATGAAGGGTGGTCTATTTTCTTAAGTAAAATGTTTTGGAAAGTAATTTGGAGTTACTGCTACTAATTTATTGTACAGTTTCTCGGTGAAGATTCAAGTGTTCCCGCTTACATAAGGGGTTGGCAAGATATCTACACATAAAAGTACAACTAATGCTAAACATAAAAAAGCCCTCCTCATAAAATAATGAGAAGAGCTTTTGAAAATATAAATTAACGCTTTGAGAACTGAGGTGCACGACGAGCGCCGCGAAGACCTGGTTTCTTACGTTCCTTCATACGTGGATCACGTGTTAGGAATCCTGCTGATTTAAGTGCTGCACGGAAATCAGGATCTACAGTAAGCAATGCACGAGCTACGCCGTGACGGATTGCGCCTGCTTGACCAGTGTAACCTCCACCGTTAACGTTAACGTGGATATCGTAGCTTCCAAGTGTTTCCGTTGTAACTAGTGGTTGTTTAATGATTTCACGAAGTGTTTCGAATGGTACGTAGTCCTCTACATCACGATTATTGACGACAATTTTGCCTTCGCCAGGAATTAGACGTACACGAGCTACTGAGCTTTTACGACGGCCAGTGCCGATATATTGTACTTGTGCCAAGTGGGTTTCCTCCTCTTAATTAACCGCGAAGCTCAAAAGCTTCTGGTTTTTGTGCTGCATGCTGATGTTCAGGACCAGCAAATACGTGTAATTTCTTGATTGTTTGACGACCTAGAGGACCGTTTGGAAGCATTCCTTTAATCGCAAGTTCAAGCATTTTCACAGGGTAGTTAGTACGCATTTCAAGAGCAGTACGTGACTTGATGCTACCTGTGTAACCAGAGTGACGGTAGTACATTTTATCTTTTAACTTGTTACCAGTCAATTGGATTTTTTCAGCGTTGATGATGATCACGTGATCACCTGTATCAACATGTGGTGTAAACGTTGGTTTATGTTTACCGCGTAAAAGAGTTGCAACTTCTGAAGCAAGACGACCAAGCGTTTGTCCTTCAGCGTCGACAACTAGCCATTTACGTTCGACTTCGTGACCTTTAGCCATGAATGTTGTGCGCATATTGTGTATCCTCCTAAAATATCAAATCTGTTCCCTTGTTTTCTCTATCCCTAAACACAAATAAACTTCCGGGGCTTGTTTGTGGGGTTATTGAAATACCATTTATCATGTTATCCTTTATTGTCCATAAAGTCAAGCGTTTTTATGAATACGCCAGGATTAGTTGCCATGAGCTTAATAGGTGACCTCTAGTAAGTACAAACCGTGTGCTGCCGCTGTCTTCCCTGCCCTTTGACGATCTTTCGCCTCGAGAATTTTCTGGATATCTTCCGGCTCGTCCCAACCGATGCCTACCGCCAGCAAAGCACCAGCAATTGTTCTCACCATATTGTAAAGAAACCCATCACCTTCTACTTCAAGAATCAGCTCATCCTGATACCGTTCAATTGTCAGCTTTCGGATTGTGCGAACTTTATTCGAAGTAGCAGTCTTCGCCGAACAGAAACTGGTGAAGTCATGTGTACCGATCAAATAAGCAGCTCCTGCATTCATTCGTTCCACATCTGGATTCCATCTACCTAAATGAACAGCGAAGTTGCGTTCAAATGGACTTTGCAATTCCCCATACGACCATTTATAGCGATACGTCTTTCCTTTTGCACCATAGCGTGCGTGGAAGTCTTCAGATGTCTGTTCAACAGCCGTAATACGTACATCTTTAGGCAACAGCACATTCAAAGCCATTAGCCAGCGATCGCCTAAATCAAGTGGCGTATCGAAATGGATGACCTGACCTAATGCATGCACGCCGGCGTCGGTGCGTCCACTCGCCACAGCGTGTGAAGTTGGATTCTTATGCAATTTAACAAGCGCCTTATCGATTTCGGCTTGAACTGTCCGCATGCCTGGTTGGGATTGATAGCCAGCAAAATTCGTTCCATCATACGCAACAGTTGCTTTCATTCGTTTCAAATTATTCACTTCCTTACCCACAGCAATACACCCACCAAGATTACAAATGCGATCAAGACAGCTGTATCTCTCATTTGCCACGATAGCTGGCGGAATCTCGTACGGCCTTCCCCACCACGGTAGCCGCGTACTTCCATTGCCACTGCTAAATCTTCTGCGCGTTTAAAGGCACTGACAAATAACGGCACGAGTAACGGAATGACGGCCTGGACTCGTTCTTTAATCGAACCGCTGCTTAAATCTGATCCTCTTGCAAGCTGGGCTTTTAAAATCTTATCCGTTTCATCCATAAGAGTTGGGATGAAACGGAGCGAAATGGACATCATCAATGCAAGTTCATGCACCGGTAACTTCAACTTTTTAAAAGGGTTGAGCAATGTCTCTAATCCATCTGTGATCGAAATTGGTGAAGTGGTCAATGTTAATACTGTCGTAATCAACACAAGTACTAGGAATCGGATAGATATAAAAATACCCATTCGCAGTCCCTCTTCATAAATTTTGATAAACTTCCATTCAAATATGATAGGCCCTTCACGCGTAAAGAAGATATGTAAGAGGAGAGTGAAAACAATCAAAAAGATGACCGGTTTTAATCCATTGACCAAAAAGTAGGGTCTAATTCTTGCGAGTGCGATGACAAATGCTGTAAAGACTAGCAATATTGCATAAGATACAACATTGTTCGCTAAGAACACCGCTACTACAAATAAAAAGACAAAGAGTAACTTCGAACGCGGATCCATTCGGTGCACAATAGACGTCCCTGGAATAAAACGACCAATAATCATTTTCTCTAACATGGCCGTTCCTCTTTTCTTTCAATGACTTTCGCTAGTTCATTTGCCAGTATGTCTTCAGTAAGCGCAATTTGATCAAAACGTTGTCCACTCATCTTTTCGATCTCACGCTGAAAACGTATCGAACGCGGTACACTGAGTCGAAATGAATGAAGTTCCTCTTCTTGACTGAATATCTCTTCAGGTGTTCCTTCCATAACCGACGTTCCCTCATGCATCACAAGAATTCTATCGCTGTATCGTGCGGCATCTTCCATACTATGGGTAACAAGAATGGTCGTCAGGTTTTCGGTCTCATGCAGATGATAAAACAGCTCCATGATTTCTTTACGCCCTTTAGGATCAAGTCCCGCTGTCGGCTCGTCAAGGACTAGAACAGACGGTTTGAATGCTAGGACACCCGCAATCGCCACACGCCGCATTTGGCCGCCTGACAGCTCAAAAGGAGACTTCTGAAGCACATCATCCGGCAAACCTAAAAGTTTGACGAGTTCATGCGCTCGAGCTCTTGCTATCTCTTTCGGCACACCAAAATTTATAGGACCGAACATAATATCTTTCTCAACTGTTTCTTCAAATAACTGATGTTCAGGGAACTGAAACACAATTCCTACTTGATGCCGAACTTCCTTCATTTGTTTACCTTTTGTTTGAGCTGTAATTTTAGTATTGCCTATCATGACGGTACCTTCAGATGGCTTTAATAATCCATTCAAATGAAGCAATAATGTAGATTTACCAGAGCCTGTATGACCAATGATCGACGTATATGAGCCTGAAGGGATTGTAGCTGTCACATCCTGCAAGGCTCGTTTCTCAAACGGTGAATCTTTAGCATATAAGTAACCTACTTGCTGAAGTGAAATGTCCACAATTCATTCACCAACTCTTCTTCTGTCATATGATTACCTTGCAATTCTACACCAGCTGTTCTCAATAGCTCTGAAACACGCAGAGCGAACGGTAAGTCGAGGCCGACCTTTTCAAGTTCAGTTCCTTGCTGAAAGATCTCTTGCGGTGTACCGATCATTAAGACTTGTCCTTCATTCATAACCAAAATCCGATCTGCTAATAACACTTCTTCTAAGTCGTGGGTAATCGACAACACAGTCAAGCCTATTTCAGAACGTAACTTCTTAACAATTTCTATTACTTCTTCACGTCCATGGGGATCCAACATAGAAGTAGCTTCATCTAAAATAAGCAACTCAGGTTGTAAAGCCAATGCGCCTGCAATGGCCACACGTTGTTTCTGGCCCCCTGAGAGATGATGGGGTTCATGATTGATGTAATCCGTCATCTTCACTTGCTCTAGGGCCTCGTGGACTCGTTTAACCATCACGTCATACGGCACGCCATTGTTTTCCAGTGCAAACGCCACATCATCCTGTACCGTTGAGCCGACGAATTGGTTATCGGGATTTTGAAAGACGATCCCCATGCGCGAACGGGTTTCCCAAAGATTGTTTTCAGAAAGTCGTTCTAAAAAGAGATTCACATCACCTGAAGAAGGAAACATCAAGCCGATCAACAGCTTCGCCAGCGTGGACTTGCCAGAACCATTATGTCCTACAACTGCCAACCATTCTCCTTCATACAAAGTGAAAGACACATCCTGTAATGCTTTACTTGGGATATGTGAAGAATCCTCTTCTTCCATATCGTAAGAAAACTCTACGTGATGCATCGACGCAATTTCCTTCATTCAGGCTCCTCCTCTTAAATGTATTATTTGATAAGTATATCGTATGTATAGAACTATTCTTATGTATAAAAAAAAAGCGCGTACCTCATCTAAGGAATGCGCCTTTGAAAACGAAAATGCCGGTTGCTCATGCCGACATCTCAGATGAGGTACGTAGAGCTAGACCAGTCGATTGCTCGCGGATCATAACACTCAGCTTTTATGTCGTATAAATCTCGTATTTGTAATAAGAGGGTGTGCTGTGCGTGACAGACACACCCTCGAAGTGTTGGAATTACACCAATTCGATAATAACTACTGGTGCGCCATCGCCACGGCGAGGTCCCATTTTCATTATACGTGTATAACCGCCTTGGCGATCTGCATAACGTGGTCCAATTGTATCGAAAAGTTTTTGAAGTGCAAACACTGTTGCTTCTTCGCCCTCTTCGTTTTCAACAACCACTGTTTCACGACGAATGTATTCAGCCGCTTGACGACGTGCATGAAGATCTCCACGTTTTCCAAGAGTGATCATCTTTTCAACTACTTTACGCAATTCTTTCGCACGCGTTTCAGTTGTCTGGATGCGCTCATGAATGATTAGATCAGTCGTTAGGTCGCGAAGCATTGCTTTACGTTGTGAACTTGTGCGTCCAAGTTTTCTGTATCCCATTTGAAGTTACCCTCCTTCAATATATGTCAGTTATTCTTCAGAGCGTAACTCAAGGTTTAGCTCATCCAATTTAGCCTTCACTTCTTCAAGTGATTTACGGCCTAAGTTTCGCACTTTCATCATTTCGTCTTCAGACTTGTTAGCAAGTTCTAAAACCGTATTGATGCCTGCACGCTTCAAGCAGTTATAAGATCGGACAGAAAGGTCTAGTTCTTCAATTGTCATTTCCAGAACCTTCTCTTTTTGGTCTTCTTCTTTTTCTACCATGATTTCTGCAGTTTGTGCTTCGTCAGTCATACCAACGAATATATTCAAATGCTCTGTAAGAATTTTAGCTCCAAGTGATACTGCCTCTTTAGGACCAATGCTTCCATCTGTCCATACATCGAGTGTCAACTTATCAAAGTTGGTACTTTGTCCGACGCGAGTGTTCTCTACTTGGAAGTTAACGCGTGATACAGGAGTGTAAATCGAGTCAATTGGAATCACACCAATTGCTAGATCCTCACGTTTGTTTTGATCGGAAGGAACATATCCGCGTCCACGTACAGCATACATACGCATACGTAAATGTCCATTTTTACCGAGAGTAGCAATCGGGAGATCTGGATTTAATACTTCAACATCACTATCATGTGTGATGTCTGCAGCCGTCACGACGCCTTCACCTTTCACATCGATCTCAATAACTTTCTCATCATCTGAGTAAATTTTGAGAGCTAGCTTCTTCACATTCAAAATAACTGTAGATACGTCTTCGACGACACCTTCAATTGTAGAGAATTCATGAAGTACACCATCGATTTGAATAGATGTCACAGCAGCTCCTGGTAATGAAGACAAGAGAATGCGGCGCAAGGAATTCCCTAAGGTATTTCCGTATCCACGCTCTAGTGGCTCGATAATAAACTTACCGAACTGTGAATCTTCACCGATCGTTACTGTTTCAATCTTTGGTTTCTCAATCTCGATCATTTAATTACCCTCCTCAAAACGTCTCTATATTGGTTTAACCTTATTGAATTCACTGATAATAGATATCCTATTTCAACAGTATTAACAAAAATTGTCTTTCTTAATCCAATAGATTCAAACCGATTATACGCGACGACGTTTTGGCGGGCGACAACCATTGTGCGGAACCGGAGTTACGTCTCTGATTGCAGTAACTTCAAGACCAGCAGCTTGTAGTGAACGGATAGCCGCTTCACGACCAGCACCAGGGCCTTTAACTGTTACTTCCAATGATTTCAAACCATGTTCCATTGCTGTTTTTGCTGCAGTTTCAGCAGCCATTTGTGCAGCAAATGGAGTGGACTTACGGGAACCTCTAAAGCCAAGTGCACCAGCGCTAGACCATGAAAGTGCATTACCGTGGCTATCCGTGATAGTTACGATAGTGTTATTGAACGTTGAACGGATATGTGCAATACCAGTCTCAATATTCTTTTTTACACGACGTTTACGAGTTTGTTGTTTACGTGCCATGTTGGAAAGAACCCTCCTTTACCTATTATTTTTTCTTGTTAGCCATTGTGCGTTTAGGACCCTTACGCGTACGTGCATTGTTTTTCGTGTTTTGTCCACGAACAGGCAATCCACGACGGTGACGGATTCCACGGTTACTACCGATTTCCATCAAACGCTTGATATTTAGAGAAGTTTCACGACGAAGATCCCCTTCTACTTTCAAGCCGTCAATTTGTTCACGAATCTTATCAAGTTCAGCGTCAGTTAAATCACGAACGCGAGTTTCTTGAGAAATGTCAGCTGCATTCAAAATTGATTGTGCAGTTGTTTTACCAATACCGAATATATATGTCAATGAAATGACAACGCGCTTATCGCGCGGAACGTCTACACCAGCAATACGTGCCATATAAGTTGTGCACCTCCTTGTGTTTTAGCCTTGTCTTTGTTTGTGCTTTGGATTTTCACAGATTACCATTACTCGGCCGCGTCTACGAATAACTTTACATTTTTCGCAGATCGGTTTTACAGATGGTCTTACTTTCATCCTACCCAACCTCCTTCAATATTTCGGGAGTGCAAAAGTTTATTTGAAACGGTATGTGATACGACCACGTGTTAAATCGTAAGGTGAAAGTTCCAATGTCACCTTGTCGCCTGGCAGAATACGAATAAAGTGCATACGAATTTTACCTGACACGTGTGCAAGCACAGTATGTCCGTTTTCTAACTCCACTTTAAACATCGCATTCGGCAACGTTTCAAGAACAGTTCCTTCTACCTCAATTACGTCGTCCTTCGCCATCAATCCTGTCTCCCTTCTATATCCAATAAAGGCTTTCACCATCGAGCGGCATCAGTCGCCTTCATAAGGCTTCCTTCAACATATGTCCAGTTAGCATGAGTGATGTTCGAAAGACGTCTGCCACATTTCGCTGTTTCGCATAATTTGCGAATGAGATCCTTTATTGTTCTCGTAGCAGTGCCAATTATATATTATACTGCCAATGACAATATAATGCATGCAGGGACTACTGAGCAATAAATGAAATGCTCTCATTTATCTTATAACAGGAACTTAACGCTTTTGCAGTTCGTTTTCATCCATTACTTTCCGAACAATGATGAAGATGTGCCCGAAAAGGATTGATTACTTTTGATCTTGTTGCAAAACTGCATCCAAGTCCTTGAATACAAGATTAATGTCTTGTTGACCATTAATTTTAGTCAATACACCTTTTTCGCCATAAAAGTCGAGTAAAGGAGCTGTCTGATTCATATTTACTTCCAGACGATTCATGACAGTGTCCGGATTATCGTCCGCGCGCTGGTAAAGTTCGCCGCCATCTTTATCACATACGTCTTCTACCTTTGGCGGGTTGAAGATCAAGTGATACGATGTGCCACATACTTTACAAATACGACGGCCAGATAATCTTGCAACTAATTCATCCGTATCGACTTCGATGTCCAATACGTACTCAATGCTTTTTCCTAGATCCTTAAGTAAAGCATCAAGTGCTTCAGCTTGAGGAACTGTCCTAGGGAAACCATCAAGTAAGAATCCATTGTCACAATCCGGTTTGCTTAGTCGCTCACGTACGATACCAATAGTAACCTCATCAGGAACTAATGCTCCTTGATCCATGAACGATTTTGCTTTAACTCCAAGTTCCGTGCCATCTTTGATGGCAGCACGGAACATATCGCCTGTAGAAATATGAGGGATTCCGTACTTCTCGACAATTTTGTCTGCTTGTGTACCTTTACCAGCACCAGGCAGACCCATTAATACGATATTCATACGTCCTTGCCCTCCGTTTGTTTACAATAGGTCAGGCTATTGCTTTTATTTCATAAAGCCTCTGTAATGTCTCTTCACTAATTGCGATTCCAATTGCTTCATTGATTCGAGGGCAACCCCTACTACGATGAGCAAGCTCGTTCCGCCGATTTGAGCGGATTGAGGCAGATTCGCCAAGTTGATGAAGAAGATCGGCATAACCGCTACGACAGCTAGGAAAATCGAGCCGACGAACGTTAGTCTATACAGAGTACTTGTTAAGTACTTTTGAGTGTTTGCCCCTGGACGAATTCCCGGAATATATGCACCTTGTTTTTTCAGGTTGTCTGCCATATTCTCTGGATTCACTTGAATGAATGCATAGAAATACGTAAACGCGACAATTAGTGTTACATACAAAATCATACCGATCGGATTCGTATAATCGAAGATCCGAATAATAGTTTTGGTTACACTGTTCTCACCGAAAAACGGAGCAATTTGTTGTGGCGTGATGAAGAATGCCACCGCAAAGATAACTGGAATAACACCCGCAGCATTCAATTTCAAAGGTAAGTGTGTTTGTTGACTTGCAACAGACTGATTACGTCCTGATACACGTTTCGCATATTGAATCGGAATTTTACGCAATGCTTCTTGGAAGTAAATAACTCCGACTACAATGGCTACGATTACGATCAATAGTAATACCATCGTTGCAATTCTAATAAATAGTGCATCTCCAGCGTCTTGAATTTGCGTTACATACAACTGGTTAACAGCATTCGGTATGCCGGCAACAATCCCTGCAAAGATAATGATGGAAATACCATTCCCAACACCTTTTGCAGTAATTTGTTCACCTAGCCATAGAAGGAAAGCAGTACCGGCAGTCAATACAATCGCAATTGTGATATAAGTGGATATGCTATTGTCTTGAATCAGTGTGCCGCCAAACGTTTGGTTGAAACCAAATGACATAGCAAGCGCCTGAATGAAGGCAAGAACAATCGTGAAATATCTTGTGAATTGTGCAAGTTTACGTCTTCCAACGTCCCCTTGTTTTGACCACTCAGTAAACTTTGGAACAACATCCATCTGCAAGAGCTGCACAATGATGGAAGCCGTAATGTACGGCATAATCCCCATTGCAAAGATCGAGAAGTTAGATAGTGCTCCTCCACCAAATGTGTTCAAGAATCCGATAAACTGGTTATCTGATTGTTGTAAAGCAGTTGCATCAACGTTTGGAACCGGAACAAATGTCCCTAGTCTAAACACGATGAGCACTAGGAGGGTGAAAATTATTTTAGACCGGATCTCCTTCACACGCATGAAATTAGAGATTGTCTGAAACATTATACCACCTCTGTTTGCCCGCCCGCTTTTTCAATTGCTTCTTTTGCAGAAGCGGAGAATTTGTTAGCACGTACTGTAATCTTTTTATCAAGTGTTCCGTTACCCAGAATCTTGATACCAGATTTAGCGTTACTTACAACTCCAGTTTCAATTAGCAGTTCCGGCGTTACTTCCGTGCCTTCTTCGAAACGATTTAATGTGTCAAGGTTAACGATGGCATAATCTTTACGATTGATGTTCGTGAACCCGCGCTTAGGAAGTCGTTGGAAAAGAGGAATTTGTCCACCTTCGAAACCAAGACGTACACCGCCGCCTGAACGAGAGTTTTGACCGTCATGACCTCTACCGGAAGTCTTACCAGTTCCTGATCCAATCCCACGACCAACACGTTTGCGGTTTCTGCGAGATCCCTCAGCTGGTTTTAGCTCATGTAATTTCATCTTATCGGCACCTCCTTATTGTAAAATAGTACTTAAATTTCTTTAACGTTTACTAAGTGGCTAACCTTTGTGATCATTCCACGGATAGCATCGTTGTTTTGATGCTCAACTGTTTGATTTAACTTTCGAAGGCCTAATGCTTCAATTGTTTTACGCTGTGTTGGTTTAGAACCAATAACACTTTTCGTAAGGGTGACTTCAAGTTTGTTCGTCATCGTTTTTCCCCCCTTAACCTAACAGTTCTTCTACGGATTTACCACGCAATTTAGCAATATCTTCTGCGCGTTTCAAATTCTGCAACCCTTCGATTGTTGCACGTACCATGTTGATCGGTGTGCTTGATCCAAGAGATTTTGAAAGAATATCCGTGATGCCTGCGAGTTCAAGTACCGCACGGACAGGTCCACCTGCGATAACACCAGTACCCGGAGCAGCTGGTTTGATCAGGATTTGTCCTGCACCAAAGTGTCCGATTACTTCATGTGGAGTTGTACCTTTGACCATTGGCACTACAATCAAGTTTTTCTTCGCATCTTCAATTGCTTTACGGATTGCATCTGGAACTTCTTGTGCTTTACCAGTACCAAAACCGACACGACCGTTTTTATCTCCGACTACGACAAGTGCAGTAAAGCGGAAACGACGTCCACCTTTTACAACTTTCGCAACGCGGTTGATCGTTACTACGCGTTCTTCGAACTCACTTTTGTTCTGATCATTACGACGCATGAAATATGTCCCTCCCTCTTAATTAAAATTCCAGACCATTTTCGCGTGCAGCGTCAGCTAATGCTTTTACACGGCCGTGGAAAAGATATCCGCCGCGGTCGAAAACTACCGCTTTGACGTCTTTTTCAACAGCTTTCTTTGCAATAAGCTCGCCGACTTTAGCTGCTGATTCAGTGTTACCTGTAGATCCAGCCTCAACTTCTTTATCTCTTGTAGAAGCGCTAACGATTGTTAAACCATTCAAGTCATCAATCAATTGTGCATAGATATGCTTGTTTGAACGATAAACGTTTAGACGTGGACGCTCTGCAGTTCCGCTGATTTTCGTACGCACACGTGCGTGACGCTTTTTACGGACAGCGTTTTTATCTTGTTTTGTGATCATCGGAGTCACTCCTTCCAAATACCTCAAGCGGTATTATTTACCTGTTTTACCTTCTTTACGACGAACGATTTCGCCTTCATAACGAATACCTTTACCTTTATACGGCTCTGGTGGACGTACTTGACGGATGTTAGAAGCAAGAGCACCTACGTGTTCTTTGTTGTATCCGCGAACGATAATTTTCGTATTCGCTGGAACTTCAACTTCTACACCTTCTTCTGGTGTGAATTCAACTGGGTGTGAATAACCTACGTTCAATACAAGTTTCTTCCCTTGCATAGAAGCACGGTATCCAACCCCAACTAAATCAAGCTTACGTTCAAATCCTTCAGATACTCCCACAACCATGTTGTTAAGTACAGAGCGTGTAGTACCGTGGATTGAACGGTGATCTTTAGAATCAGAAGGGCGTGTCAATGTGATGACCTTGCCTTCCATGTTGATCGTAATTTCTTTATCTAATTGTCTCGAAAGCTCACCTTTCGGACCTTTAACAGTTGCGAAGTTGTCATCTGAAATTGTTACAGTAACGTTTTCAGGAACTTCGATCTGACGATTACCAATACGGGACATTCTATTGCACCTCCATTCAATTGTAGCTAATTACCAAACGTAAGCGACTACTTCTCCGCCAACTTGTTTAGCGCGGGCTTCTTTGTCTGTTAATACACCATTTGATGTAGAAACTAGTGCAACACCTAAGCCGTTAAGTACTTTAGGAACTTCATTTGATTTCGCATATACACGAAGTCCTGGTTTAGAAATACGTTTCAAGCCATTGATAACGCGTTCGTTATCCTGACCGTATTTTAGGAAAATGCGGATGATGCCTTGTTTGTTATCTTCCACGTATTCCACATCACGAACGAAACCTTCTCGTTTTAAGATCTCGGCGATTTCTTTCTTTACGTTTGAAGCAGGTACCTCAAGCTTCTCGTGGCGAACCATGTTCGCATTACGGATGCGTGTAAGCATATCTGCAATCGGATCACTCATTGTCATTTGAATTAACCTCCTTCCCTAATTAGGGGTTTACCAGCTGGCTTTTTTAACGCCAGGAAGTTGTCCCTTGTATGCAAGTTCGCGGAAACAAATACGGCAAAGTTTAAATTTGCGATATACTGAATGTGGACGACCACAACGTTCGCAGCGTGTATATTCTTGTACTTTGTACTTTGGCGTACGTTTCTGTTTAGCGATCATAGATTTCTTAGCCACGTTTTCGCCTCCCTATTATTTTACTTTTGGAACGGCATGCCACACTGTGCAAGCAACTCACGTGCTTCTTCATCAGTGTTAGCTGTCGTCACGATGACGATATCCATCCCACGTACTTTTGATACTTTATCGAAGTCAATTTCAGGGAAAATAAGTTGCTCTTTCACTCCAAGAGTGTAGTTACCGCGACCGTCAAACGCTTTTTTAGAAACGCCACGGAAGTCACGTACACGTGGTAATGAGATTGTAACTAATTTATCGAGGAACTCATACATGCGTTCACCGCGAAGCGTTACTTTTGCTCCGATCGGCATTCCTTCACGTAAACGGAATCCTGCGATAGATTTTTTCGCTTTAGTAATGACTGGTTTTTGACCTGAAATAGTTGCAAGATCCTCAACAGCTGCATCAAGTGCTTTTGTATTTTGGACAGCATCACCAACACCCATGTTGATAACGATTTTATCTACTTTAGGAACCTGCATAACAGATGTATATTCAAACTTGCTCATTAGAGCAGGTGTGATTTCTTTAGAAAACTTCTCTTTCAAACGACTCATCAGTCGGACCTCCTTTCATGCAATACTTACTTATCCAATGATTCACCGGATTTTTTTGCAATACGTACTTTTTTACCGTCTTCCACTTTGTAACCTACACGAGTCGGCTCGCCTGTTTTAGGATCGATTACCATCACGTTTGAGACGTGGATTGTAGACTCTTGGCTTACAATTCCGCCCTGTGGGTTTTCTTGGTTCGGCTTTGTGTGTTTCTTGACGATATTAATACCTTCAACTAGCACACGGTCTTTTTTCGGATAAGCTGTTAGGATCACACCTGTTTTACCTTTATCTTTACCAGAGATCACCATTACTTTGTCGCCTTTTTTAACGTGCATTTATCGCACCTCCTTGACTGGCTCTGTCATTAGAATTAAAGAACTTCTGGAGCAAGTGAAATGATTTTCATGAAGTTGTTGTCGCGTAGTTCGCGAGCAACTGGTCCGAAAATACGAGTTCCACGTGGCCCTTTATCATCACGGATAATAACGCAAGCATTCTCATCGAATGTAATGTATGAACCGTCTTTACGACGAACTCCACTTTTCGTGCGAACGATGACCGCTTTAACAACGTCACCCTTCTTAACAACGCCACCTGGTGTTGCTTTCTTAACTGTAACAACAACTACATCACCGATGTTAGCTACTTTACGACCTGATCCACCTAGTACTTTAATTGTTAGTACTTCACGTGCACCAGAGTTGTCAGCAACTTTCATTCTACTTTCCTGTTGAATCATCGAGGTTACCTCCTTCCAAAATCTGAGTTAAAAACCTATTAGATGATGATCGCTTTTTCAACGACTTCTAGAAGACGGAAACGCTTAGTTGCTGATAATGGACGAGTTTCCATAATACGAACAACATCGCCGATTTTAGCTTCGTTTAGCTCATCATGAACTTTAAGTTTCTTAGAATACTTTACACGTTTACCGTATAAAGAGTGTTTTTTGTATGTCTCTACCATTACCGTAACAGTTTTATCCATTTTGTCGGAAACTACACGGCCTGTGTATGTTTTGCGCTGATTACGTTCAGTCATGGCTGCAACCTCCTTCATCAGTTATTTGCACTGATTTCTCTTTGTCGTATTACAGTTTTCATGCGCGCAATCGATTTGCGTACTTCACGGATGCGTGCAGTGTTTTCTAATTGACCTGTCGCTAACTGGAAACGAAGGTTGAAAAGCTCTTCTTTAAGTGATTTCACTTTTTGCTCGATCTCTGCAGTTGTTAAGTCACGAATTTCATTAGCTTTCATTAGACTCACCACCAATTTCTTGTCGTTTTACAAACTTGCTTGTAACAGGAAGTTTGTGCGATGCGAGTCTAAGTGCCTCACGAGCAACCTCTTCTGAAACACCTGCAATTTCGAACATTACTCTACCAGGTTTCACAACTGCAACCCAGCCTTCTACAGCACCTTTACCGGAACCCATCCGGACTTCAAGAGGCTTTTTAGTATATGGTTTGTGTGGGAAAATATTGATCCACACTTTACCGCCACGTTTCATATAACGAGTCATAGCGATACGAGAAGATTCAATCTGACGGTTAGTGATCCAACCTGATTCTAGAGCTTGAAGACCAAACTCACCAAACTGGACAGTAGCGCCACCTTTAGTTTCACCACGCATTTTACCACGGAATACACGACGATGTTTAACACGTTTAGGCATTAACATATTATTTGCCTCCTTCCCCAGAGTTCTTCTTAACTTTTACTGGAAGGACTTCACCACGATAAATCCATACCTTTACGCCAAGCTTACCATAAGTAGTATCAGCTTCAGCATGTGCATAATCTATGTCTGCACGTAATGTATGAAGAGGGACAGTTCCTTCACTATAGTGTTCTGCACGAGCGATGTCAGCACCGCCGAGACGACCAGACACTTGTGTTTTAATTCCTTTTGCACCAGAGCGAATTGTACGTTGGATCGCTTGTTTCTGAGCACGACGGAATGATACACGACTTTCTAATTGACGAGCAATTGATTCAGCTACTAGTTTAGCATCTAAATCAGCACGTTTGATTTCTACGATGTTGATGTGTGCACGCTTGCCTGTGATTTCGTTAAGTTGCTTACGAAGAGTTTCTACTTCGGAACCACCTTTACCGATAACCATACCTGGCTTTGCAGTGTGGATTGTAATGTTAACACGCTTAGCAGCACGCTCGATTTCAACTTTTGAAACTGATGCTTCGATAAGACGCTTTTCGATGTATTCACGGATCTTTAAGTCTTCATGTAGTAAGGACGCATAATCTTTTTCCGCGTACCATTTTGAGTCCCAGTCACGGATGACGCCTACACGTAGTCCATTAGGATGTACTTTTTGGCCCACTGATTACCCCTCCTTCTTTTCAGATACCACTAATGTGATATGGCTTGTACGTTTGTTGATCGCACTTGCACGACCTTGTGCACGTGGACGGAAACGTTTCATTGTTGGTCCTTCGTCTACGAATACTTCACTGACGATTAAGTTCTCAGTATCCATTTCGTAGTTATGTTCAGCGTTTGCAATTGCTGATTTCAATAGTTTTTCCACGACTGGAGATGCCGCTTTAGGCGTAAGTCGTAGAATAGCCATAGCTTCACCTATATTCTTGCCGCGAATAAGATCAACGACCAAACGAACTTTGCGAGAAGCAATACGGACTGTGCGTACAGATGCTTTAGCTTGTTGCATCAGAATAACCTCCTCTCAAATTAGCGTTTTGTTTTCTTATCGTCGGCACCATGGCCTCTGTATGTGCGCGTAGGTACGAATTCACCTAGTTTGTGACCTACCATATCTTCTGTTACATAAACAGGAACGTGTTTGCGTCCATCATATACTGCGATT
Organism: Sporosarcina ureae; assembly: GCF_002109325.1. Taxonomy (GTDB): domain Bacteria; phylum Bacillota; class Bacilli; order Bacillales_A; family Planococcaceae; genus Sporosarcina; species Sporosarcina ureae_C. Next base: position 1,643,586 of record NZ_CP015348.1, read on the forward strand.
GTCAATCCGATGAATGTCGGGAAGATTGTTGAACGGCGTGACCAAGTTTTAATAACCTGTTTCTTTTCTGAATCTTTTTGTGCGTCAACCTTTTTTAGTAAATGGTCATCTGCAAAAGGTCCTTTTTTCAAGCTGCGGCCCATTCTGGAACCTCCTTCCGAGTATGTACTACGGTCCATCTACTGAACCGCAGTGCAATAACATTATTTTTTACGACGGCGAACGATAAGTTTATCTGATTTATTGTTCTTCGTGCGTGTCTTGAATCCAAGAGTTGGTTTACCCCAAGGAGTAACAGGACTTGGACGACCGATTGGCGTACGTCCTTCACCACCACCGTGTGGGTGATCGTTAGGGTTCATTACAGATCCACGAACAGTTGGACGTTTGCCTAACCAACGTGAACGACCTGCTTTACCAATGTTGATTAGTTCGTGTTGTTCGTTACCAACTTGACCGATTGTAGCACGGCAAGTAGAAAGGATCATACGAACTTCTCCTGATTGTAGACGGATGATGACATATTTGCCTTCACGTCCTAGTAGTTGAGCTGAAGTTCCTGCTGAACGAACTAATTGTCCGCCTTTGCCTGGCTTCATTTCAATGTTGTGAATCGTAGAACCCATAGGAATGTTCTCTAATGGTAGAGCGTTTCCTACGCGGATATCCGCATCAGGTCCTGAAACGATTGTGGAACCTACTGTCAATCCTTTAGGAGCAAGGATGTATCTTTTTTCTCCATCTGCATAATTGATTAATGCGATGTTTGCAGAACGGTTTGGATCATATTCGATCGTAGCAACGCGTCCTGGAATGCCATCTTTCCGACGTTGGAAATCGATGACACGGTATTGGCGCTTGTGTCCTCCACCTTGGTGACGAACTGTCATTCTACCTTGGTTGTTACGTCCGCCTTTACGCTTGATTGGTTCAAGCAATGATTTTTCTGGTTTGTTTACTGTGATTTCAGCAAAGTCAGAAGAAGTCATGTTACGACGTCCGTTGGAGGTAGCTTTGTACTTCTTAATCGCCATTTTGTGTTCCCTCCTTCATTTATTATGAGTTAATTACATTTCAAAAAGTTCGATATCTTTGGAATCAGTAGTTAGTGTAACAATTGCCTTACGACGCTTGTTTGTATAACCAGCATGTTTCCCCATACGCTTGAACTTACCTTTGTAGTTCATAACGTTGACTTTTTCTACTGTAACACCGAAGATTTCTTCGATAGCTTGTTTCACGTGAGTTTTGCTCGCGCGTGTATCGACTTCGAATGTATATTTTCTTAAGTCTTCCATTTGTTCAGAAGAACGCTCGGTAATGACCGGACGTTTCAGAATATCACGTGCTTCCATTAACCAAGCACCTCCTCGACTTTTTCTATTGCTGCTTTTGTCATAACAAGCTGATCATGTCCCACTAAGTCTAAAACATTGATGCCGCTTGCTGTAACAACACTGATTCCTTGAAGATTTTGAGCAGACAATGCTACTGTTTCTTCTTGGTCAGCTGTAACGAATAATGCCTTCTTTGTGATTGAAAGGTCTTCAAGCACTTTTACAAAGCTTTTCGTTTTTGGTGCATCAAATGCTAAGTTGTCCAGAACGATTAGTTCTTGAGCTGCTACTTTCGTTGAAAGAGCGGATAGAAGAGCTAAACGACGTACTTTCTTAGGCATTTTATAGCTGTAACTACGTGGTGATGGACCGAATACGATACCGCCTCCGCGCCATTGTGGTGATCTGATTGAACCTTGACGAGCACGACCTGTACCCTTTTGACGCCATGGTTTACGACCGCCGCCTGCTACTTCCGCGCGAGTTTTAACCTTGTGGTTACCCTGGCGTAAAGAAGCTTGTTGTTGAACAATTGCTTCAAATAATACTGCTTGGTTTGGCTCGATTCCGAAGATCGCATCGTTTAATTCGATGTCACCAACAGCAGAGCCTGTTTGACTTACTACAGATACTTTAGGCATTCCTGTTTCCTCCTTTCTGTTTTACTCAGTTCCCTTTGATTGCGCTTCTCACTTGTACAAGTGATTTACGTGCTCCAGGAACGTTACCTTTTACTAATATCAAGTTGCGCTCTAGATCAACTCGTACAATTTCAACGTTTTGGATCGTGATGGTTTTGCCACCCATACGTCCAGGTAGTTTTTTGCCTTTGAATACGCGTTGTGCATCAACTGCTCCAAGTGAACCTGGTGCGCGATGGAAACGTGATCCGTGAGACATAGGTCCGCGTGAGTATCCGTGACGCTTGATAACCCCTTGGAAACCTTTACCTTTTGATTTTGCTGTAATGTCTACTACTTCGCCTTCTGCGAATGTATCGACTTTGACTTCCTGACCAACTTCGTATGCACTAACGTCAGCTCCGCGAACTTCGCGAATGAAGCGCTTAGGTGCAGTGTTAGCTTTTGCAACGTGGCCTTGTTCTGGCTTGTTTGAAAGCTTTTCACGTTTATCATCAAATCCTAGTTGGATTGACTCGTAGCCGTCTGTTTCGATTGTCTTCTTTTGAAGTACAACGTTTGGAGTAGCTTCAATCACTGTTACTGGGATTAGATCGCCGTTTTCAGCAAATACTTGCGTCATTCCGACTTTTCTTCCTAAGATTCCTTTGGTCATTAGTCACACCTCCTGTAATATTGTTTAATTTATGTTTTATAGTTTAATTTCGATGTCGACGCCTGATGGTAAATCAAGCTTCATAAGTGCATCCACCGTTTGTGGTGTTGGATTCACAATATCGATTAAACGTTTGTGCGTACGCATTTCAAATTGCTCACGTGAATCTTTATATACGTGAACAGCACGCAATACCGTGTAAACTGATCTTTCAGTTGGCAACGGAATTGGACCTGAAACACTAGCTCCAGAACGTTTAGCCGTTTCAACAATCTTCTCAGCTGACTGATCGATCATTCTGTGATCGTAAGCTTTCAATCTAATACGAATCTTTTGTTTTGCCATTATTTTCCCTCCCTTTTCGCCTATTCTCTAGACAATTCTCCACGAAAATTTTCCTTACACGCGCCATGGCAAAGCGGCCGGGTGTATCGGTAACCTCTCGCTTCATCGCAGTCAAAGACCAACATTCAACATTATACATAATATAAAAGGATTGTGCAACCCTTTTGAAGAAATTAGTTTAACTTTTAATCCGTTTACTATACTAACAGCTTTCTATACGATTTGCACGTGATTTGAAGGCCACTTTAAGATTTTATTTCACTCTTATTTGCGAAGTTCTTAAAAACACTTTCCAATACACAATACAAATATTTAAAAACAAAAAATCCCGCCTCAAGGGCGGGATCAAAACAAATTATTTTGTGATTGTTGCTACAACGCCAGCTCCAACTGTACGTCCACCTTCACGGATTGAGAATTTAGTACCTTCTTCAATCGCGATAGGAGAAATAAGTTCAACTGTCATTTCAACGTTATCTCCAGGCATAACCATTTCTACGCCTTCAGGAAGTTGAATGATACCAGTTACGTCAGTTGTACGGAAGTAGAACTGAGGACGGTAGTTTGAGAAGAATGGAGTGTGACGTCCACCCTCTTCTTTTGATAGAACATAAACTTCAGATTTGAACTGAGTGTGTGGAGTGATTGTTCCTGGCTTAGCAAGAACTTGTCCACGTTCGATATCTTCACGCGCTACACCACGAAGAAGAGCACCGATGTTGTCGCCAGCTTCTGCATAGTCAAGAAGCTTACGGAACATCTCTACACCAGTTACAGTAGTAGCTTTTGGTTCTTCAGTAAGACCGATGATGTCAACAACATCTCCAACTTTAACTACTCCACGCTCAACGCGTCCAGTTGCTACTGTACCACGACCTGTGATTGAGAATACGTCCTCAATAGGCATCATGAATGGCTTGTCAGTATCACGAGTTGGTGTTGGGATATAGTCATCTACTGCTTGCATTAGTTCAAGGATTTTTTCTTCCCACTCTGGCTCTCCTTCAAGAGCTTTAAGAGCAGATCCTTTGATTACTGGAATATCGTCGCCAGGGAAATCGTAATCAGAAAGAAGTTCACGGATTTCCATTTCAACTAATTCAAGAAGTTCTTCGTCGTCTACCATGTCACATTTGTTCATGAAGACAACTAGGTAAGGAACACCTACTTGACGTGAAAGAAGGATGTGCTCACGTGTTTGTGGCATTGGGCCATCAGCAGCAGATACTACTAGGATTCCGCCATCCATTTGTGCAGCACCAGTGATCATGTTTTTAACATAGTCAGCGTGACCTGGGCAGTCAACGTGTGCATAGTGACGCTTGTCAGTTTCGTACTCAACGTGTGAAGTACTGATCGTGATTCCACGCTCTTTTTCTTCAGGTGCGTTATCAACGTCAGCGTATGACTTTGCTTCTCCACCTTGTGCTTTAGAAAGAACTGTTGCGATTGCAGCAGTCAAAGTTGTTTTACCATGGTCAACGTGACCAATTGTTCCTACGTTTGCGTGCTCCTTGGAGCGGTCGAATTTTTCTTTACCCATTTTAGAGGTCCTCCCTTAATTTAAAAAAGTTAGTTTTTTTATAATATGGAAGCCGAAAGCGTCCTCTCGACTATCCATATCTTACAAGTATTGTTTATAGGAAACAAGGATGAACTTTATTATTCACCTTTGTTTTTCTTAATTACTTCTTCTGCAATAGACTTCGGAAGCTCTTCGTAGTGATCGAACACCATCGAGAATACTCCGCGTCCTTGCGTGTTTGAACGTAGTGATGTTGCATATCCGAACATTTCAGCAAGTGGAACCATTGCACGAACTACTTGTGCGTTACCACGAGCTTCCATACCTTCTACACGGCCACGGCGTGATGTAATATCACCCATGATATCGCCCATGTATTCTTCCGGAATGATAACTTCTACTCTCATTGTTGGTTCAAGGATTACAGGTTTACATTTTGATGCAGCATTTTTCAAAGCCATTGACGCAGCGATCTTAAATGCCATCTCGTTGGAGTCAACGTCATGGTAAGATCCGTCAAACAGGCGTGCTTTGACATCGATTAAAGGATATCCAGCTAAAATACCGTTATCTAATGAATCACGAACTCCCGCTTCAACTGCTGGGATGTATTCACGAGGAACAGAACCACCAACAACGTTGTTTACGAATTCGAAGCCTTTACCTTCTTCGTTCGGACCAAATTCGATCCACACGTGACCAAATTGTCCACGTCCACCTGATTGGCGTACGAATTTACCTTCGACTTCAGCTGACTCACGGAATGTTTCGCGGTAAGAAACTTGTGGTGCACCCACGTTTGCTTCCACTTTAAATTCACGGCGTAGACGGTCGACGATAATATCCAAGTGAAGTTCACCCATACCTGCAATGATTACTTCTCCTGTTTCTTGATCTGTATGCGCACGGAATGTTGGATCTTCTTCTTGTAACTTACCAAGAGCTTGGCCCATTTTATCCTGGTCCGCTTTTGTTTTAGGTTCGATTGCTACAGAGATAACCGGCTCAGGGAATACCATTGATTCAAGAATGATCAATTGCTTCTCATCACATAGTGTATCTCCAGTAGTTGTATCTTTCAAACCAACAGCAGCAGCGATTTCACCCGCGTGTACTTCAGAAATCTCTTCACGGCTATTTGCGTGCATTTGTAGAATACGTCCTACACGCTCACGCTTGCCTTTTGTAGAGTTTGTTACATAAGAACCTGCTTGAAGGACACCTGAATAAATACGGAAGAATGTAAGTTTCCCTACATAAGGGTCAGTCATAACTTTAAATGCCAACGCCGAGAATGGTGCTTCATCAGTTGATTCACGCACTTCATCTTCTTCTGTTTCAGGGTTGAAGCCCATCATTGGTGGTACATCAAGTGGTGATGGTAAGTAGTCTACTACCGCATCTAGTACTAGTTGTACACCTTTGTTTTTGAAAGCAGTACCACAAACAACAGGGTAGAACTCAACTGCCAACGTAGCTTTACGAATAGCCGTTGTGATTTCTTCTGTTGTAAGTTCTTCACCGCCGAGATACTTTTCCATAAGATCTTCATCGAAATCTACAATAGCTTCGATTAGGCTCTCACGGTATTTTTTAGCTAGTTCAAGATGTTCAGCAGGAATTTCTTCAACTGTAACATCTGTTCCTAGATCATTTGGATACATAGTTGCCTTCATTTCGATTAAGTCGATAATTCCTGAGAAGTTATCTTCCGCACCGATCGGCAATTGAATAGGGTGTGCATTCGCTTGTAGACGGTCACGTAGTGTTCCGACTGAGTAAAGGAAGTCAGCACCTGTCTTATCCATTTTGTTTACGAATACGAGACGTGGAACTTTATAGTTTGTCGCCTGGCGCCAAACTGTCTCTGTTTGTGGTTCAACACCTGATTGTGCATCAAGTACCGCTACAGCTCCATCTAATACACGAAGTGAACGTTCAACTTCAACTGTGAAGTCTACGTGTCCAGGTGTATCGATGATGTTTACGCGGTGACCTTTCCATGCTGCAGTTGTAGCAGCTGAAGTAATCGTGATTCCACGTTCTTGTTCTTGCTCCATCCAGTCCATTTGTGATGCACCTTCGTGCGTTTCACCAATCTTGTGGATTTTACCTGTGTAAAAAAGGATCCGCTCTGTTGTCGTTGTCTTACCAGCGTCAATGTGAGCCATGATACCAATGTTACGAGTATTCTCTAGTGAGAACTCTCTAGCCATTTTGTAATCTCCTTCCGTTTCGGATTACTACTGTTGTTTATCCGACCTTACCAGCGATAGTGAGCGAATGCTCTGTTGGCTTCAGCCATTTTATGCATTTCTTCACGGCGTTTAACAGAAGCACCAGTGTTGTTTGATGCATCAAGAATTTCGTTCGCTAGGCGTTCTTCCATTGTCTTTTCTCCACGTGTACGTGAATAGTTTACAAGGTAACGAAGACCTAAAGTTGAACGACGCTCAGGGCGCACTTCAACCGGCACTTGATAGTTAGCTCCACCAACACGACGAGCACGAACTTCAAGAACTGGCATTACATTGTTTAAAGCTGCTTCGAATACTTCGATTGGCTCTTGTCCAGAACGTTCTTTAACAATTTCGAACGCTCCATAAAGAATCTTTTGAGAAGTACCTTTTTTACCGTCTACCATCATTTTGTTGATAAGGCGGCTTACAAGCTTGGAATTATAAATCGGATCAGGTAGTACATCACGTTTTGTTACAGGACCTTTACGAGGCATAATTAGTTCCTCCTTTCAATATCGTTAGTTTTGTATTACTTCTTAACTTTAGGCTTTTTAGCTCCATACATTGAACGGCTTTGCATACGGCCAGTAACTCCAGCTGTATCAAGTGCCCCACGTACGATATGGTAACGAACACCCGGTAAGTCTTTTACGCGTCCTCCGCGGATTAGTACCACACTGTGTTCTTGCAAGTTGTGGCCTTCACCTGGAATATATGCGTTTACTTCCAATGTATTAGTTAAACGAACACGAGCATACTTACGAAGTGCCGAGTTCGGTTTCTTAGGAGTCATAGTACCAACACGTGTACAAACACCTCTTTTTTGTGGTGAGTTCACGTTTGTCATTGACTTTTTAAAGCTGTTATAGCTTTTTCCTAGAGCCGGTGACTTAGAATTCTCCGTCTTCGACTTACGAGGTTTACGGACTAATTGATTAATTGTAGGCATTAGGTTGTTCCTCCTTCCAAGCTTTTTATAATACCACACACCCAGGTGGTTCATTTTTAAGTAAAAACAAAGTTTTTGTGCGTGCACACACAAAAACGGGTGACAGTAACACCAGAGATCTCTGCTTACTGTTATTTTATAATGATGAATTGCTTTACGCCTTGCACTAATTCGAAAGAATATATATTCCTTCCAACAAGTTAACGATCAACAACTATCAACCTTTTGTATATTATCATCTCTAGAACATCTTGTCAACAAATTTAAGAAAATAAACGGGAACGATGTCCCGTTTATTTTTATTCAGCTGTAATTGTTTCTTCTGCTTCATCATGTTGCATTTTGATCTGGCGGTATCTCTGCATTCCAGTACCTGCAGGGACCAATTTCCCGATAATAACGTTTTCCTTCAGACCTAGCAACTCATCTGTTTTACCTTTAATGGCTGCATCAGTAAGAACTCTTGTTGTCTCCTGGAACGAAGCGGCTGACAAGAAGGACTCTGTCTCAAGTGAAGCTTTTGTAATACCAAGAATTACCGGACGTGAAGTAGCTGGAACTTTTCCTGCTAACAACACTTTTGCATTAGCTTCAGAGAATTGGTGAATATCAAGTAACGAACCTGGAAGAAGATCAGTATCTCCCGCTTCAATTACACGAACTTTACGAAGCATTTGACGAACCATCACTTCAACGTGCTTATCCCCAATTTCTACACCTTGCATACGGTAAACTTTTTGAACTTCTTTCAACAGATACTCTTGTACCGTCGAAACGTCCTTTACTACGATCAATTGTTTAGGATCAATAGAACCTTCAGTAATAGTTTGTCCACGCTCAACTACATCTCCTACTTCTACACTCAAACGCGCGTTGTATAATGTAGGATATTTACGTGTTTCAACTTCACCTTCAATAGTGATCTCTTTCAAACCTTCACGGACTTCATCAATTTCAATAACAGTACCTGCTATTTCAGAAATAACCGCGACACCTTTTGGATTACGAGATTCGAAAATCTCTTGGATCCGTGGAAGACCTTGTGTAATATCGTCTCCTGCTACTCCACCTGTGTGGAATGTACGCATCGTTAACTGTGTTCCTGGTTCACCGATAGATTGAGCCGCAATGATTCCTACTGCTTCTCCTACTTCTACCGTTTCTCCAGTAGCTAAGTTGATACCATAACATTTTTTACATACGCCATGTTTTGTATTACACGTAAACGCCGAACGAATCGTCACTTCTTCGATCCCCGCTTGAATTACTGTATTTGCTATATCTGCAGTAATCAAACCGTTTTTCGCAAGAATAACTTCACCCGTTTCCGGATGTTTGATTGTCTTCTTCGTATGACGACCTTCAATACGTTCTAACAATGTTTCAATCATTTCATTTCCTTCAGTTAACGCAGTGATTGCCAGACCACGGTCTGTTCCGCAATCTTCTTCACGAACGATAACATCTTGCGCTACATCTACGAGACGACGTGTCAGGTAACCTGAGTCGGCAGTCTTCAGTGCTGTATCGGCAAGACCTTTACGCGCACCGTGTGTAGAGATAAAGTATTCGAGTACTGTCAGACCTTCACGGAATGAAGATTTGATCGGAAGTTCGATAATCCGTCCAGCCGGGTTGGCCATCAGTCCACGCATACCAGCAAGCTGTGTAAAGTTTGACGCGTTACCACGGGCTCCAGAGTCACTCATCATGAAGATTGGGTTTTCGATATCCAACGAATCCATCAGCTTATTCTGAATAACATCTTTCGCATGACTCCAATAAGAGATAACACGGTCATAACGTTCTTCTTCAGTAATTAAACCACGTCGGAACTGTTGAGTGACTTTGTCCACTTTTTCTTGTGCTTCATGAAGGATTTCAGCTTTATTCGGCAAAACTACGATATCAGAAATACCGATTGTGATTCCTGCACGAGTAGAATATTTAAATCCTAGGTTCTTCATTCTATCCAACATTCTAGATGTTTCTGTAATGTGGAAGCGACGGAAGATTTCCGCGATGATTTCCCCAAGAATCGCTTTTTTGAATGGCGTGATCAATTCTGCTTGTTGCAAGTGTTCCTTAACATTTACTGTGCCGTCGATAAAGTACTTGTCAGGTGTTTCAACTTGTAAGTTCTGATTCGTCGGTTCGTTAATGTACGGGAACGTTTCAGGTAGAATCTCGTTAAAAATAATTTTACCTACTGTTGTTAACAACAGCTGACTGTTTTGCTTATCCGTAAACGTCGGATTCTTAATACTTCCAGCTTGAACTGCAATACGAGAATGCAAGTGAACGTGTCCTGTTTGGTACGCGATTAACGCTTCATTCGGGTCACTAAACACAGAGCCTTCTCCAGTTGCGTTTTTACGCTCGACTGTTAAGTAGTAGTTTCCAAGAACCATATCCTGTGAAGGAGTTACAACTGGTTTTCCGTCTTTCGGGTTCAAAATGTTTTGGGCAGCTAACATCAGTAAGCGCGCTTCAGCTTGTGCTTCAGCAGATAAAGGTACGTGAACGGCCATTTGGTCACCATCGAAGTCAGCGTTATACGCCGTACAAACGAGTGGATGCAATGTAATAGCGCGTCCTTCGACCAACATCGGTTCGAATGCCTGGATTCCCAGACGGTGAAGTGTTGGTGCTCGGTTAAGAAGTACCGGATGTTCTTTAATGACGTCTTCCAATACATCCCACACTTCGGAATGAAGACGTTCAATCTTCCGTTTCGCACTCTTAATATTATGTGCCAAGTTACGTTCCACTAATTCTTTCATAACGAACGGCTTAAATAGCTCGATCGCCATTTCCTTAGGTAGACCACATTGGTACATTTTCAAGCTAGGACCTACTACGATAACTGAACGACCAGAGTAGTCTACACGTTTACCAAGTAAGTTCTGACGGAAACGTCCTTGCTTCCCTTTCAGCATATGAGAAAGAGATTTCAACGGGCGGTTACCTGGACCTGTTACAGGTCTTCCGCGACGGCCGTTGTCTACAAGTGCATCTACCGCTTCTTGAAGCATACGTTTTTCGTTCTGAACGATAATACCAGGTGCCCCTAGATCCAATAGTCGCTTTAGGCGGTTGTTCCGGTTAATAACCCTACGATACAAATCATTCAAGTCAGAAGTTGCAAAACGTCCGCCGTCAAGCTGTACCATAGGACGCAATTCAGGAGGGATAACAGGAAGCACTTCCAATACCATCCACTCCGGACGATTTCCAGAGTTACGGAATGATTCCACAACTTCCAGACGTCGGATTGCGCGTGTACGACGTTGACCTTGTACTGTTTTTAATTCTTCTTTCAATGAATCCGTTTCTTTATCCAAGTCTATCGCACGGAGTAGTTGCTCGATTGCTTCCGCTCCCATTGCTGCCTGGAATTTAGAACCATACTTTTCACGGTATAGACGGTATTCTTTCTCCGAAAGCAATTGCTTACGCTCAAGCGGTGTATCAGCTGGTTCGACTACTACGTAAGACGCGAAGTAGATAATCTCTTCCAACGCACGAGGTGTCATGTCTAGAATCAAGCCCATACGGCTAGGAATTCCTTTGAAATACCAAATATGTGTGACAGGTGCTGCAAGCTCAATGTGACCCATACGTTCACGACGGACTTTTTGACGCGTTACTTCTACGCCACAACGATCACAAACGACGCCTTTATAGCGAACCCGCTTGTATTTCCCACAGTGACATTCCCAGTCTTTCGTTGGTCCGAAGATTCTTTCACAGAATAATCCGTCCTTCTCTGGCTTTAATGTACGGTAGTTGATAGTTTCAGGTTTTTTCACTTCTCCATATGACCAAGAACGAATCTTGTCCGGTGAAGCAAGGCCAATTTTCATATACTCAAAATTATTAACATCGATCAAGGAGCCAACCTCCCTTTAGTCTAATCGCCATAATGGCTTATCAGGCAATTTAACTTGTAGTAGTGCATTCACGTAAGTTGTTCTTCTTACTGAATAGAATAGAAGAGGGTGCTCGAAGCCCTCTTCTATTTGGTTGTGTTTGTTTTATTTATCTTTCAGATCGCTTTTCGCTTTAGTGACATCTAGCTGCAAGCGCCAGCCTCTCGGGTCGTTTCAGGATATCTTCGAAAGGAAAGTGACCCTTTCGCTGCTACCCTTCCAACGCCTGTCGAGGCTAAACGGCGCTTTTCGCTTTTAATGACATCCAGCTGCAAGCGCCAGCCTCTCGGGTCGTTTCAGGATACCTTCGAAAGGAAAGTGACCCTTTCGCTGCTACCCTTCCAACGCCTGTCGAGGCTAAACGGCGCTTTTCGCTTTTGTTTAGGCGATTGGCTGATCTTCTTTCATCAAGTTCAATGCATCAGTTGGTTGCAAGTCTTCTTCATCGTCAAGATCACGAAGCTCAATTTCCTCAAAGTCTTCCGTCAACATTTTTACGTCTAACCCTAAACTCTGAAGTTCTTTGATTAGTACTTTAAATGATTCTGGTACTCCTGGTTGAGGTACGCTATCACCTTTAACAATCGCTTCGTATGTTTTCACACGACCTACGACGTCATCGGATTTGACCGTTAAGATTTCTTGCAATGTATAAGCGGCACCATATGCTTCTAGTGCCCATACTTCCATTTCCCCGAAACGCTGTCCACCGAACTGGGCTTTACCGCCAAGTGGTTGCTGCGTAACAAGTGAGTACGGTCCAGTTGAGCGTGCGTGCAACTTGTCATCTACCATGTGGGCTAGTTTGATCAAGTACATAACACCAACTGATACGCGATTATCAAACGGCTCACCTGAACGACCATCGTATAGCATGGTTTTACCGTCACGGTTCATACCCGCTTCTTCCATTGTAGTCCAAACATCTTCCTCGTTTGCACCATCAAATACAGGAGAAGCTGTGTGAATACCTAAACTACGTGCGGCCATACCAAGGTGCATCTCAAGAACCTGTCCAATATTCATACGTGATGGAACACCAAGTGGGTTCAACATGACATCGATTGGCGTACCATCTGGAAGAAACGGCATTTCCGACTCAGGTAAAATACGGGAAATAACACCCTTGTTACCATGACGTCCTGCCATCTTATCTCCAACAGAGATTTTACGCTTCTGTACAATATACACGCGAACTAACTGGTTAACTCCAGGAGATAGCTCATCGCCATCTTCGCGGTTAAAGACTTTAACATCTAATACGATTCCGCCTGCTCCGTGAGGTACACGTAATGAAGTATCACGTACTTCGCGTGCTTTCTCTCCAAAGATTGCGTGTAGAAGACGTTCTTCCGCAGTCAATTCCGTAACTCCCTTAGGTGTTACCTTACCGACTAGGATATCGCCATCACGAACTTCTGCACCAATACGGATAATTCCTCTGTCGTCCAAGTTTCGCAATGCATCTTCTCCGACGTTTGGAATATCACGTGTGATTTCTTCTGGTCCAAGCTTCGTATCACGTGCTTCTGATTCATATTCTTCAATATGAACAGATGTGAATACATCGTCTTTTACCAGACGCTCACTCATGATGATCGCATCCTCGTAGTTATAACCATCCCATGTCATGAATGCTGTTAGAACGTTACGTCCAAGCGCAAGTTCACCTTGTTCCATTGATGGGCCATCCGCAAGAATATCAAGCGGCTTTACACGGTCGCCGACTTTTACAATCGGACGTTGGTTATAGCAAGTCCCTTGGTTCGAACGAATGAATTTAGATAGACGACAAACTACAAGGTCACCCTTGACTTCTTTACCGCCCACTTCTTCAATACGACGAATACGAATTTCCTTTGCTTCTACGTGCTCGATGATACCGTGGTGTTTAGAAACAACCGCCGCACCTGAATCGCGTGCAGAAATATGCTCCATACCTGTACCAACAAACGGTGCTTCAGGATTTAATAAAGGAACCGCTTGACGTTGCATGTTCGCACCCATCAACGCACGGTTGGAGTCATCATTTTCTAAGAACGGAATACATGCAGTAGCTGCAGATACAACTTGCTTAGGTGAAACGTCCATGTAGTCCATTTGCTCGCGGCGGAATACAGTGTTATCCCCTTGGAAACGACCTACGACACCTTCATTAGTAAATGAACCGTCTTCTTCAAGTAGTGCATTTGCTTGCGCTACTACATAGTTATCTTCAATATCTGCTGTCAGATAATCGATTTGAGATGTAACGCGACCTGTTTCAGGATCTACTTTACGATAAGGAGTTTCAATAAAGCCGAATCGATTCACTTTCGCGAATGTAGATAATGAGTTGATCAGTCCAATGTTCGGACCCTCCGGCGTTTCAATTGGACACATACGACCATAGTGAGAGTAGTGAACGTCACGAACTTCCATCCCTGCGCGCTCACGTGTTAAACCACCAGGTCCCAGTGCAGAAAGACGACGCTTATGCGTCAATTCAGCCAATGGATTTGTTTGGTCCATGAACTGAGATAGCTGAGAGCTACCGAAAAACTCTTTAATAGATGCAATAACCGGACGGATATTGATCAGTTGTTGAGGTACGATAGATTGAGTGTCATTGATGGACATTCTTTCTTTAACCACACGCTCCATACGAGAAAGACCGATACGGAATTGGTTTTGAAGTAATTCACCAACAGAACGTAAACGACGGTTACCAAGATGGTCAATATCATCCGTATTTCCCACACCATGTAATAAGTTAAAGAAATAACTGATAGAAGCTACAATATCCGCTGGTGTAATATTTTTAATAGACTCGTCTACTTCAGCATTGGAAATGACATTGATCACTTGTTTTTCTTCACTTTTAGGCGCGTAGATCTTCAGTGTCTGGATAACCATTGGTTCTTCCAAAACAGATCCTACATGTTCAATCGACTCAGTATTTATACCTTGAGATAAGAATGGTAGTAATTTATCCAATGTACGACGGTCGATTAGCTGATCTTTTTCCACTAATATTTCTCCAGTTTCCGGATCAACGAGTGTTTCAGCAGCTGTTTGGTTGAACAAACGATTTTGCAAGTGAAGCTTTTTATTCATTTTATAACGACCAACATTCGCTAAATCATAGCGTTTCGGATCGAAGAAGCGTGAATACAAAAGACTTCTTGCGCTATCAAGTGTTGGTGGTTCACCCGGGCGAAGTCGCTCATAGATTTCAAGCATTGCTTTTTCCGAGGTTTCAGTGTTATCTTTCTCTAATGAATTCCGTAAATATTCATTATCACCGATTAGGTCGATAATTTCTTGGTCAGTAGAGAATCCTAGTGCACGCAATAAAACAGTGATTGGCAATTTACGAGTGCGGTCGATACGGACATGCACTACGTCTTTTGCATCTGTTTCATATTCAAGCCATGCTCCACGGTTCGGAATAACAGTAGCGCCAAATCCACGCTTACCGTTTTTATCCGTCTTATCATTATAGTAAACACTCGGTGAACGAACGAGCTGAGAAACGATAACACGCTCCGCTCCATTAATAATGAATGTTCCGTTTTCTGTCATGAGTGGGAAATCTCCCATGAAAACGTCCTGTTCCTTCACGTCGCCTGTTTCTTGGTTATGAAGACGTACTTTTACACGAAGTGGTGCCGCATATGTCACATCGCGTTCTTTTGATTCGTCTACTGGATATTTTGGTTCACCCAGTTTGTAATCAATAAATTCCAAGGACAAGTTACCTGTGAAATCCTGGATAGGAGAAATATCCCGGAACATTTCACGTAACCCTTCTTCCAAGAACCACTCATAAGACGCCGTTTGAATTTCAATCAAATTCGGCAGATCGAGTACTTCTTTGATTCGCGCGAAACTTCTACGCTGACGATGTTGACCATACTGAACTAAATGACCTGTCAACTCATTCACCCCTCATTAAGACAATATTAGTTTTTGCAAAATCAGAAATTCCGCTGTGACTTCGAAAAAACAAAAAGAAAACGAGTTCCGACGAGAGCTCATTTTCGATTTCACAATCTTTATCCAAACATCAATATACCTTTTCCTCTACTACATCACACAAAAGGGCATACAGCTGCAATATAAATATTTATGCATTTAATAATGCTACTACAAGATATTCATCCTGTCAATCTTTTTTGATACTAAAATAAAGTAGCCTTTTTTCTTAGCAACCGTATCTACATTACCAAACAAGTTCTTCAAGTAATCCATTGTAGACGGAGCCCCTTGTTTCTTTTGAATGACAACCCATAATTCTCCGCCCGCAGCTAACTTCTCATAAGCTCCGTCATAGAAAGAAAAAACCGTTTGCTTCCCCGCCCTAATAGGTGGATTGGTTATAATTGCAGCGAAGTTATTTGATACAACCTGATCAACGCCACTACTTTCGTAAACTTTTATATTAGAAATTCGATTCTGTTGAGCGTTCGTTTTCGAGAGAGCTAATGCCCGTTCATTCACATCCACCATATGGATAAGTCTTTCCGGAAAATCCGATGCGATAGACAACGCAATCGGTCCATAGCCGCAACCTATTTCCAACAAGTCTCCCCCAATGGATGGTTCTTTAAACGTTTCAGCCAATAATTTTGACCCCTCATCTATACTCCCTTTGCTGAATACACCGGCATCCGTTGTAAATGAAAAGACTTTGTTACGAATCTCGGCTTTCCACAGCTTGGGTGCACTTGAAACTTGGGGATTTTTCGAGTAATAATGGTCTCCCATACATACACCTCCTGCGTAGAGTTATACTATTTGTATATGAAGAAAAAAGCCCGTCAAATAGACGGGCTTTTCTCAGGGAAGTAGAAATTACTTAACTTCTACAGATGCGCCAACTTCTTCAAGTTTAGCTTTCATTTCTTCTGCTTCTTCTTTAGTTGCTGCTTCTTTAACTGCTTTAGGAGCTTCGTCTACAAGAGCTTTAGCTTCTTTCAAGCCAAGACCAGTGATTTCACGAACAGCTTTGATAACTTTGATCTTCTGATCTCCAGCTGATGCAAGGATTACGTCGAATTCAGTTTGCTCTTCAGCTGCTTCTGCAACTGCTCCAGCTGCTGCAACTGGTGCTGCTGCTGTTACGCCGAATTCTTCTTCGATTGCTTTAACAAGGTCGTTTAGTTCAAGAACTGTCATTTCTTTGATTGCGTCTAAAATTTGTGCGTTAGTCATTTTAAGTTCCTCCTGGAAAGTTGTATTTAACCGGCTAGTTTGTTCCGGTCATAGTCAAAATGCGAAATTAAGCACCTTGCTCTTCTTTTTGTTCTGCAACTGCTTTTGTAGCAAGTGCAAAGTTTCGTACTGGCGCTTGAAGAACGCTGAGTAGCATAGACAATAGACCATCGCGAGAAGGTAGAGTAGCCAATGCTTTCACATCTTCAGCAGTTGCGACGTTTCCTTCGATCACACCTGCTTTAATTTCAAGCTTTTCATTCTTTTTAGCGAAATCATTCAAGATTTTAGCTGGCGCTACTACGTCTTCTGTAGAGAAAGCGATAGCGTTTGGACCTGTAAGGTTTTCGTTCAGACTTTCTAATCCTGCAACTACTGTCGCACGACGCACCATAGAGTTTTTATAAACTTTGAACTCGATGCCTGCTTCACGTAATTGTTTACGCAATTCTGTAACTTGCGCAACCGTAAGACCACGGTAATCGACAACTACTACAGATGCTGCTGCTTGTAATTTCTCAGCGACTTCTGATACGACTGCTTGTTTAGCTTCTAAAATTTTGCTCATGTTGACACCTCCTGGTAATTAGGGTCACTTATACCGATATAAAAAGCCCTCAATGTCTAAGACATGAGGGCAGAAAAGTCGTCATCTTTTAAAAAGAGCGTCTTGTCCTCGGCAGGAGCATTAAGTGGCAAGCCACACCTGCTGTCTTCGGTACAAATGGTTATCATCATAACAAGCGTAATCTTAGCAGATCACTTTGTGCTTGTCAATTATTTTTTAATAGTAACGCTTGACGGATCTACTTTAACAGCAGGACCCATAGTTGTCGTAACGTTTACTGATTTCATGAATGTTCCTTTTGCTGAAGCTGGTTTAGCTTTTTGAATAGTTTCAAAGATCGTCAAGAAGTTTTCTTCCAACTTCTCGTTATCGAAGGATGCTTTTCCGATTGGCGCATGGATAATTCCAGCTTTGTCCGCACGGTATTCAACTTTACCTGCTTTGATTTCTTCAATAGCTTTCGTTACGTCAAATGTTACTGTACCAGTTTTCGGGTTTGGCATAAGACCTTTTGGTCCAAGTACGCGACCAATCTTACCAACTTCGCCCATCATGTCAGGTGTAGCAACGATTACGTCGAAATCGAACCAACCTTGTTGAATTTTAGCAATAAGTTCTGCATCGCCTACATAGTCTGCGCCTGCAGCTTCTGCTTCTTTAACTTTTTCACCTTTAGCGAATACTAATACGCGTTGAGTTTTACCAGTACCGTTTGGAAGTACAACTGCCCCACGGATTTGCTGATCATTTTTACGAGTATCAATACCAAGACGGAAAGCTACTTCAACAGTTGCATCAAAATTAGTAGTACTTGTATTTTTAGCAAGTTCAATTGCTTCTTTCGCAGAGTATGTAGCAGTACGATCTACAAGCTTCGCTGCATCTACGAATTTTTTACCTCTTTTAGCCATCAGAATTTCCTCCTCATTTGTGGTTTTAACGGATTAAACCTCCCACTTAATGAAGGCTGCGAATCACAATCGACCGCAGCCCTCACCTTCAAACCGTTGCTTTATCGTGAAGAACTACTATCAGTCTTCGATTTTGAATCCCATACTGCGAGCAGTACCTTCGACCATTGCCATCGCCGCTTCAACTGACGCCGCGTTTAAGTCTGGCATCTTTTGTTCTGCGATTTCTCTAACTTTATCACGCTTAACTGTAGCAACTTTGTTTTTATTAGGCTCACCTGAACCCTTTTGAACGTTTGCTGCAACCTTCAGCAATACTGCTGCCGGCGGAGTTTTTGTGATAAATGTAAATGAACGGTCCTCGAATACTGAGATTTCTACTGGAATAATTAGACCAGCTTGATCTGCTGTACGAGCGTTAAATTCTTTACAGAATCCCATAATGTTAACACCTGCTTGACCTAATGCCGGCCCTACTGGTGGTGCTGGATTTGCTTTACCAGCTGGAATTTGCAATTTCACTACTTTAGTAACTTTTTTAGCCACGAGACACACCTCCTTAAGTCCGTGATGTGGTAATTGGGTTGCCCCTCCCACTCAAATATGTGCCTGCCGACGATGTCGGTAGAATTGGTTAATCCGTACAGACTAAGTCTGACCTTTGAAATGATACCACCATTACACAGATTTTGCAAGAGGGAAAATCACATTTCCCATCACTCCATTTTTTCTACTTGTTCGAATGAAAGCTCCATCTTCGTTTCCCGTCCGAACATGTCGACAGTTACGATGACTTTACCTTTATCCATTTCAATCTCTTCTACCTTACCTTCAAAGTGAGCAAACGGCCCTTCAAGTACCGTCACACTTTCACCCACACCAAAGTCAATATCTATGCGTTGTTCTTTAACACCCATTTGTTTTAGGATGAACTCTACTTCTTCCGGCAACAACGGAGTAGGCTTCGCTCCGCCACCTGAAGAGCCGATAAATCCAGTAACACCTGGTGTATTACGAACAACATACCAAGAATCATCCGTCATGATCAATTCAACCAAGACATATCCAGGGAACGTTTTACGCATAACTGTTTTCTTTTTACCATCTTTAATATCCGTCTCTTCTTCTTCCGGAATAACGACACGGAATATCTTATCCGACATGCCCATTGTCTCGACACGTTTTTCAAGATTGGCCTTTACTTTGTTCTCATATCCCGAGTACGTATGCACAACATACCAATTTTTATCCATTTCCATGACATTGAGGACTGCGCGTCCGTCCCTCCCTTAAATTAAAGCTGAAAAAACCCGTTCATTCATCAAAACGGGATATTTTCACGCTATTCATACTTTATTTATTACAGATTAGTATACCATTTCATAACTCCGGAGATACCTATATCCACCACGAAGAAATAAACAGCCATAAAAATGACTGTAGAAATAACGACTACAGTATACTTCGTTAATTCTTTACGTTTCGGCCAGCTGACTTTCCGCATTTCCGAAACGACTTTTTTCAAAAAATCGGTAATCTTGCCCATTCTTCTCCAACCCTTCCGAATGACATAGCGCCCTTGCTCGGACTCTATGTAACTGGTCAAATGGTTTGCTTATGCAATGTATGCGCATTGCAATGACTGCAAAACTTTTTTATACTCATTCTTGCCTCTTGGCTGTTGTTGCCAGCGGGTAAGGAATAGTTTCGCGAACCACATATCTCACAGCTTAAAGTTATTTTTTTTGCCATTTTGCTTCACCTAATTCAAGACAATAGTCTTGATAAAGAGTACCATCTAACCCATCACATGTCAATTTACTTTCGATATATTTAACGCACCAGATCCATCGCCATTGAATGTTCTAGTTTACGTTTGATGCGTTGTAAGGCATTATCTATCGACTTCACTTGTCGATTCAACACCTCGGAAATCTCACGATAGGACTGACCTTCTAAGTACAGTGTGAGCACCTCTTTTTCCAATCCACTCAGCACTTTATTCATTTCTTCTTCCATAAACGAGAAGTTCTCTTTGTGAATCATCAAGTCTTCAGGATCGTCTAACGTAGAGCCTGATATGATATCCAAAAGCGTTCGCTCCTGATCCTCATCATACATAGGCTTGTCCAGCGAAACGGACGTATTGAGCGGAATATGCTTTTGGCGTGTAGCAGTTTTGATCGCCGTAATAATTTGCCGCGTTATACACAGCTCAGCAAAGACTTTAAAAGAACTTAATCTATCGGGACGAAAATCACGAATCGCTTTATATAGACCAATCATTCCCTCTTGCACGATGTCTTCACGATCTCCACCAATAATGAAATATGTTCTAGCTTTCATACGGACTATTGGCTGAAACTTGGTTATCAAAAAATCCAATACATCTGAATTCCCTAGATGTATCAACTCCACCATCTCTTCATCAGAAAGCTTAGTAAATTCATTTTTACTTTTCATATTTTTCATGTTCCGCACCAACCTCTCCACCCCAGAGTACTAATTGGTTTTATAAGTCAGTATAGACGCGGTAATTTTTCACGTCAACCACTCATTTTCCGCCACGTCTCATTTTCTCGAACTCTGCCGCTACTTCATCTGTTAATGGAATCTTTGAGATAGGCCGTCGTTCTAATGAATCCTTTAATCTTAACGCAATCACGCGATCTACTTCTTTCATGGCGATTTCCAGCTCTCGTGCGGAGATGCGAAGCGCACCCTGAGCAAATACTACCCATTGCTCTACAAGATCGGAAGTGGCCACATGGATTTGTGTTAATCGATCGGTTAATTCGGACACCAGTTTTTCAATGCGTTCATCAGCTGTTTCGTTTTCTCTTGTAAAGACCACTTCGACTCGATATTGTTTTTTACGTTTCTCGATACCCGGTACTAGATGAGCATCAAATACTACGATAACGCGCCATCCTTTATTCGCCTGGAATTCCGCCATCCGTTCAATGAGTCGATCACGCGCTTGCGCAAAATCTTCTTGCTTCAATTGCTGTAGTTCGGGCCACGCACCGATGATGTTGTAACCATCAACGAGTAGCACGTCTTTCTTCATGACGTAGCCTGGGCGGATTGACGCTTTCGTAAAACTTCATACATCAACAACGCTGCCGCTACTGAAGCATTCAAAGACGTAACTTTACCTACCATAGGCAAACTATAGAGAAAATCGCATCTTTCGCGCAATATGCGGGACATTCCTTTTCCTTCGCTACCTATAATGACTGCTAAAGGTAATGTAGCATCCATATGGCGATAATCTGTAGAGTTGGATGCATCTGTTCCTGCAATCCATACCCCTTGTTTCTTTAGCTCGTCCACAGTTTGAGACAAGTTATTTACTCGAACAACAGGTATGTGCTCAATCGCACCTGTTGATGCTTTGGCCACCACACCTGTTAAACCAACCGCACGTCTTTTTGGAATAATGATACCATGAACTCCAGAGGCATCCGCTGTTCGTAAAATAGAACCTAAGTTATGCGGATCTTCTAATTCATCCAAGATGATGAAGAACGGATCCTCTTGTCGCTCTTTAGCAATAGCAAATAAATCTTCTAACTCCGCATAATCATAAGCGGCAACCGACGCAAGAATTCCTTGATGACTCAAATCGGTCATACCATCAAGTTTCTGCTTCGGTGCCGTTTGTATAACTACCCCTGCATCTTTAGCAAGCTTCATAATTTCACCGATACTTTTCTTGTTAACGCCTTCTGCCACCCAAATTTTATTCAGTTGTCTGCCGGAACGCAGTGCTTCCACTACAGGATTTCTTCCGCCAATCAGTTCAACTTCTAGCTCTGTCATACTTTTTCCTCCTCAGGATGCTCCACTAATCGAATCGCCGTCTCTATTAGTTCAGCCAGACGCTCTTGTCGACCGAGTAAATGGACATACCCGAGAACCGCTTCGAATGCCGAGCTATAATTATACGTAGTAACATCAGTATTTTTAGGGACTGATCCCGCTTTGGCATTGCGACCGCGGCGCATTACTGCCAACTCTTCCTCTGTCAGAATTTGCTGGTCTCTCATCGTCAGGATAATACGCGCTTGCGCTTTCGCAGAG
This sequence comes from Sporosarcina ureae, assembly GCF_002109325.1. GTDB lineage: Bacteria > Bacillota > Bacilli > Bacillales_A > Planococcaceae > Sporosarcina > Sporosarcina ureae_C. The sequence continues at coordinate 1,665,971 of NZ_CP015348.1, forward strand.
ACAAAGCGTGTAGCCTCCTTATGCAAAATTTGTGGTTTCACGCGCCCCATACGCAGTAAATGCTCTCTGACCGCCGTTTCGTATACCGCGTCGCCCATATAAGCAAGCGCAAGTGCATTGAGTTGTTTGACGTCTATATCACGTAAATCCCCCACGTTTTTACCCTCTTTTCCAGCGAGTACCTTGCGCTGTATCTTCCAATAAAATACCTTGTTCTTTTAGTTGATCTCTAATTTCATCCGATCGTGCAAAATCACGATTCTTCCGCGCATCCAGACGTTCCTGAATCAACGCATCCACTTCGTCATCCACTAATTCACCTTCGTTTTCAAACGGCAAACCAAGTACATCCATTAATTTATCCAATGTATCAATAAATTGTTGAAGCACGCGACGATCTGTGTTTTTCTCTAGCAAATAGACGTTAGCCTGCTTAGATAGTTCAAAAATTGATGCTATCGCATTGGCTGTATTGAAATCGTCATCCATTGCCGTTTCAAATGCTTTGATTTGTTCGTTGATTTTATTTAACCAAAGCTCAGAGTCTTCAGCCAGATCTGCAGAGATCGACAGTCGGTGTTGCAAGTTACTATATGCTGTGCGGATACGTTCCAATCCATTTGCTGCACTCTCCACAAGTTCCTGTGCAAAGTTAACCGGGTGACGATAATGCACGGATAGCATGAAGAAACGAAGTACTTTCGGATCGACTTGCTTACGGATATCATGCACCAAAATAAAGTTACCTAGTGATTTCGACATCTTTTCGTTATCGATATTAATATAACCATTGTGCATCCAGTAGTTAGCGAAGGTTTTTCCTGTAGCTGCTTCGGACTGCGCAATTTCATTTTCATGATGTGGGAACGCTAAGTCTTGCCCTCCTGCATGAATATCAATTGTGTCACCAAGAAGTTCTTTAGCCATAACCGAACATTCGATATGCCAACCCGGACGACCTTTCCCCCACGGACTATCCCACGAGATCTCGCCATCTTTAGCTGATTTCCAAAGCGCAAAGTCAAGCGGATCTGTTTTGATCGTATTTTCTTCCACCCGTGCACCGACTTTTAATTCATCGATAGACTGGTGAGAAAGCTTCCCGTACCCTTCGAATTTACGCGTATGGAAGTAGACATCTCCACGAGATTCATAAGCGAACCCCTTATCGATTAGGACTTGAATAAATACCACAATATCATCAATATGCTCAGTTACACGCGGATGTGCTGTCGCTTCCTCACAGCCAAGAGCACTTACATCTTCATGATACGCTGCGATAAAACGCTCAGTTAAATCTCCAACTTCTTCATTTAATTCATTGGCTGCTTTAATGATCTTATCGTCTACGTCCGTGAAGTTTGAAACGTAATTTACTTCATAGCCGCGATATTCTAGATAGCGCCGAACCGTATCAAATGCAATTACAGGACGCGCGTTTCCAATATGAATATAGTTATAGACGGTTGGTCCACAGACATACATTTTGACCTTTCCCTTTTCTATCGGAACAAACTTTTCTTTTTTCCTTGTTAATGTATTATAAAGTTGAACGCTCATGTAAATCTCCCTTTTCTTCATTCACAGTTTCCAGCTGCTCAGTACGCAGTTTCAACTCTTGAATTTGCTTTTCTAATCGTTTGATTTCATCCTCAATCGGGTCTTGTGTAGAATGATCCAGCTTACTTTTTACACGTACTCCATTTGAGATAACGATTTTTCCAGGTATCCCAACCACCGTGGAATTGGGCGGCACTTCTTTTAAGATAACCGAACCCGCTCCTACTTTACTGTTCTCACCAACCGTTATGGAGCCCAGGACTTTAGCGCCCGACGCGACCAGCACGTTGTCATGAAGTGTCGGATGTCGCTTTCCGCCTTCTTTTCCCGTTCCACCCAATGTAACCCCTTGATACAGCGTCACGTCATCACCAATCTCACATGTTTCCCCTATGACTACACCCATCCCATGGTCAATGAATAGACGTCTACCGATCACTGCTCCTGGATGGATCTCGATACCCGTGAAAAATCTACTGACTTGTGAAACTACACGAGCCAAAAACCGAAGATTACGCTTGTAAAATGCATGTGCAATACGGTGCATCCAAATGGCATGCAACCCCGAATATGTTAAAACTACTTCAATTGTACTGCGGGCCGCTGGGTCTTGATCGAAAATACAGCGAATATCCTCTTTCATACGTTTGAACAATGAACTTCCCCCTTTTTCTTCTTATATCTGGTCGCGTTTCCTAGTTCACAGTAATTTCTTGAGATGAAAAAAAGCGCCCCCGTCACTCATGATGACAGAGACGCATTAATTGCGTGGTTCCACTCCGCTTGAGAACATACTTGTTCCCCGCTTAATGTCTTTAACGCAGACTATACGTATGGCCTACTAAAAGTTTCGGCTCATCGCTCAAAGGTGCATTTCGATAGTGAACAACTCAGGTCATTTCCAGCCTAGATGACCTTCTCTAGAGAGCATTCATTATCTACTTTCCTTCTCAACGCTTTTCATATGACGATTTCATATTAGATTCATTTTACAGAATATCATCGAAATGTCAATATTGATTATTTTGCGAATTTTCCAACGCGTTGAATAATTTTTTCTTTCCCAATCAACGCAATTGCGTCCGGCAATTCAGGCCCTGATGTCTCACCCGTTGCTACTACACGCACAGGCATGAACAAATTTTTGCCTTTATGTCCTGTTTCCTTTTGCACAGCCTTAATCGCTGCTTTAATCGACGGTGCATCGAAAGTTTCTAGTTCTTCAAGTTGCTTCTTAAGTGACGTCATTACTTCTGGCACTTGTTCACCTGCCAAAATTTCTGATGCTGTTTCATCATATTCCACTGTGTCATGGAAGAACTGGGCAGATAGCTCAACGATTTCAGCACCGAAGCTCAATTGACCTTGGTATAGCGCGATTAAATCGTGTACCCAAACTTGTTCTTCAGCTGACATATTTTCTGAAACCAATCCTGCAGCTTGTAGATGAGGTAATGTTAATTCAATTACTTCTTCTAAAGAGAGTTTTTTAATATATTGATTATTCATCCACGTTAGCTTATCCGTATCGAACATCGATGGTGATTTGGACAAACGTGACTCATCAAATTGCTCAACCAGTTCGTCATGCGAGAAGATCTCCTCTTCTCCGACAGGCGACCAACCAAGCAATGCGAAGAAATTAAACATCGCTTCCGGCAAATAACCTAAATCTTTATATTGTGTAATGAATTGAATGATGGATTCATCGCGTTTTGAAAGCTTCTTTCGTTCTTCGTTGACAATTAGCGTCATATGACCGAATCGTGGGTGGTCCCAACCGAATACGTCAAATACCATTAGTTGCTTCGGTGTATTCGTCAAATGCTCTTCTCCACGGAAAACATGTGAGATTTTCATCAAATGATCGTCCACTACTACCGCAAAGTTATACGTAGGAATACCATTCGTCTTCACCATTACCCAGTCACCGATGTCTTTTGATTCAAATGTGACTTCACCGCGCACAAGGTCATCGATTGTATACGTAACGTCTGCAGGAACACGCATACGGATGTTGTAAGATTTTCCTGCCTCTTCATTTTCTGCAACTTGTTCCGCTGTCAAATGGCGGCAAGTTCCATCATACATAGGCGCTGCGATTCCCGCTTCTATCTGTGCGTCACGCTTTGCTTCTAGCTCTTCAGGAGTACAGAAACATTTATAAGCATGTCCATTTTCAAGCATTTCATCTGCATACTTCTTATATAAATCCAGACGTTCCATTTGACGATACGGTCCGTATTCTCCGCCAATATCAATTGATTCGTCATGATGGATACCGAGCCACGTTAAGTTTTCAAGTTGTGATAGTTCACCACTTTCAATATTTCGTGCTGTATCCGTGTCTTCAATACGAACAATGAATTTCCCGTCATAGTGACGAGCGAATAAATAGTTAAATAACGCGGTCCGCGCTCCACCAATATGTAGTTGGCCTGTTGGACTCGGTGCATAACGCACACGTACTTCTTGTGTCATAATATTTACCTCTCCGTTTCGAATTGATTACGTTCTTATATAATTTCCTATCTATTTTAACACTCTAGAAGATGTTTTGAAAGTTACTGGTTTTTCATCAGTAAAATCGTTGCCATCGCTGCGATTCCTTCTTCACGTCCAGGGAAGCCCAGACGTTCCGTAGTTGTAGCTTTCACATTCACTTGGGATAGATCTGCTTCAAGCAGTTCTGCTACGCGCTCACGAATGTCTCCGATATATGGCGCCATTTTCGGACGTTGTGCAATAATCGTACAATCAATATTACCTAAACGATAGCCTTCTTCTTTTACCATCGTCCATACTTTCTCCAATAAAATAGCAGAGTCAGCGTCTTTGAACGCATCATCCGTATCTGGGAAATGTGTGCCAATATCCACTTTACCAATCGCACCAAGTGCAGCGTCTGTTACTGTGTGTAATAACACATCCGCATCAGAGTGACCGATCAATCCTTTTGTGTGCGGAATCGTGATACCGCCGATAATGAGTGGTCTACCTTCTTCAAATGCATGTACATCAAAACCTTGTCCGATTCGAAACATGGGGTTATTCCTCCTACTTTCTTCTTGCCAGTAAGATTTCGCCTATCGCGAGATCTTCTTGGGTTGTCATCTTTACATTATCATATGAACTTTCTACCACTTGCACGTCGTGACCCATCCGTTCCACTAGCATGGATTCATCAGTACCAAGAAAGCCATCTCGAATAGCCGAGTCGGATGCTTCCTTCAACAATTGATATTGGAATGCCTGCGGTGTTTGTACAAGCCACAATTTTTCACGGTCTAACGTTTCTTTCACTGCTCCGTTTTCCGCGTACTTAATCGTATCTTTTGCTTTGACTGCCGCGATCGCCGCACCTTTTTCATTCGCGGTGTTGACGAGCTCCGTAATGACTGATGATTTTAGGAAAGGTCTTGCCGCGTCATGGACGAGAACAACACCATTCCCTTGATACGCGTCAATACAAGCCGCAACACTGTTTTGTCGCTCACCGCCACCTTCTACAAATGTGATAGGTTTTGCATGCGCACGCTGTCCAAGTATCTTTTGAATGGCGGCTTGTTCCTCCGGTTTCACGGCCATAATGACCTCTTCACAATTAGGGTCTTCTTGAAACACACCCACTGTGTGATACAAAATTGAATGCTCGCCTATTTTTAGGAAGAGCTTATTTTGTCCGGCACCCATTCGTTTGCCGCTTCCCGCAGCAGGAATCATCACTGTATATTTCACGTTTGTCACTCTGCTTTCTATGCTAGTTATCGGCCTTTGGGTTTAGCAAAAATCATTCGACCCGCCGATGTTTGCAATACACTTGTTACTACTACATCAATAGCCTCTCCTATATGAGAACGACCATCCTCAATTACAATCATGGTGCCGTCATCCAAGTATGCAACACCTTGATTATGTTCTTTACCATCTTTTATAACGACCACATGCATTTCTTCTCCCGGAATTACTACAGGCTTCACTGCATTGGCAAGATCATTGATATTCAAAACTGCAACACCATGCAAATCAGATACTTTGTTTAAGTTGAAATCATTCGTTACAACCAGTCCATCCATTTTCTTCGCCAGTTTGACCAGCTTTAAGTCTACTTCTGCCACATTCGGAATATCTTCATCCGTAATCAGCACTTGGGGTCCATCATCATTTTGTAAACGCTTTAGAATATCTAGGCCACGTCTACCTTTTGTTCGTTTCAATGTATCAGATGAATCCGCTATATGCTGTAATTCAGTCAACACAAACTGAGGCACGACTAAAATCCCCTGTAAAAATCCTGTTGCTACAATGTCTGCAATACGTCCATCAATAATGACACTAGTATCCAATAATTTATATACATCTTTTTGTGGTGGAGTGACAACTGGTTCTGCCGATTCTTTCTTTTTCGCTGTTGTCATGCGTAAATTAGAAAATGCATTGATGAACTCTTCCCACTTTTTAAAACCTACTTGGAAACCTAAATAGCCTAGAAGAATAGATAATAAAACAGGCACAACTGAAGACACTACCGGAAAACCAATTGCACTTAGTCCGAAACTGAATAAAAATGCAACGATTAATCCTACGACTAATCCGATTGTACCGAATAACAAGTCCATGATCGGTGCTTTCAAGAGTCTTTCTTCAATCCATTTGATGAAATTCACAATCGGCTCGGTTAAAAATAAGCTTAATAAAAATAGAATGATAGCTCCTATGATTGCCTCCACATAAGGGTTTTCAATGATGGGGCGTGATGTAAACTCAAACATTGCGAATAAGTACGGTAAGAATAAAACACCGAGAGTTCCTCCGATTAATAAGAATGAAACTTGGACTACTCTTTTCAACATATTCTTCCACCTCCTTTTCCTTCCTAATAGTATACAACGAATTGTAGTTAGCCGCTTAGGTTAAGTGAGGAATTTCTAAAAATTCCTCACCACTCCTACTAGGACTATCTAAACAACGGGAATGTTTCTTATATTTTTACGGGTGTCGCTATGTATACGATTATTATCTGAATGCAATTCCTAATGCTTCCATTACCGTCTCCACACCGACCACTTCAATTCCTGACGGGACATCCCAACCACCCAGATTAGAGGATGGAATGATAATACGATCAAAACCAAGTTTTGCCGCTTCCGTCACACGTTGTTCTATTCTAGATACCCTTCTAACCTCACCTGTTAACCCTACTTCACCAACAAAACAATCTCGCGCACCGACGGCAGTGTCTTTAAAGCTCGATACGATACTTAGTAAAACCGCCAAATCAATGGCTGGTTCATCTAGTTTAACGCCGCCTGCAACCTTAATATACGCATCCTGTGTCTGCAATAGCATTCCCGCACGTTTTTCCAATACTGCCATCAATAACTGCACGCGGTTTTGATCCAATCCGGTTGCCATGCGCTTCGGATAATTGAAACTGGATGCTGTCAACAATGCCTGAATTTCAACGAGTATAGGTCGTGTACCCTCCATAGACGCAACAATGGTAGAGCCCGCTCCACCTTGCGATCGCTCACGCAAAAACATTTCCGAAGGATTTAAGACTTCCTTTAAACCCGCTTGCAACATTTCAAAAATAGCAATTTCATTAGTGGAACCGAAACGGTTTTTGACACTTCGTAAAATACGGTATGTGTGGTGACGTTCACCTTCAAAATACAGCACCGTATCTACCATATGCTCAAGCAGTCGCGGACCTGCAATTTGCCCTTCTTTTGTCACGTGACCTACGAGGAATATCGCAATATTTTGCGTCTTTGCTATGCGCATTAATTCCGCAGTACATTCACGCACTTGCGATACGCTTCCTGGTGCTGATGATACTTCAGGATGATGTACAGTCTGAATCGAATCCACAATTACAAATCTCGGCTTCACTTCATCTACAGTTTCATTGATCATCGCTAAATCTGTTTCGGCATAAATATATAGCTCATCTGACTTCACACCTAAACGTTCCGCACGTAACTTAGTTTGCTTAATCGATTCCTCTCCTGATATATACAGTACGCGCTGTTGTTGATTTGCAAGCAGTGACGAGACTTGAAGTAATAAAGTAGATTTCCCAATACCCGGATCACCACCGATTAATATGAGCGAGCCTGGAACAATCCCGCCTCCAAGTACGCGGTTTAATTCCTCTAATTCCGTTTTGACACGCGGCTCTTCAGCCATTTCCACCTGACTAATCGGTAAAGCTTTCTGCTTCACTCTTTCACCATGCTGAAATGCAGCACGCGGTCCTTTTTGTACGATCTCTACTTCTTCATCCATCGTATTCCATTCTCCACAACCAGGACAGCGCCCCATCCATTTGGCTGACTCATATCCACAAGAACGGCACATGAACTTCGATTTACGCTTAGCCATACACTCTCTCCTTATTGAAAAATACGAAAAGGACAGCCCGCTGCGCTTTTTAAAAACTAAGCGAGCGAGCTATCCGGAACATCATATTATTATTTTTCTGCTGCTACTACTGTTTGTTTCTCCGTGCGTACGATGAACTTGTCATCTTCTACGTCAACGATCACTTTTTCACCCATCAGAACTTTACCTTCAAGTAACTCTTCAGATAAACGATCTTCTACATGTTTTTGCAATGCACGACGTAATGGACGAGCTCCGTACTCCGGATCATATCCTTCTTCCGTGATTTTATCTTTAGCGGACTCAGTCAACACCAATTCGATGTCTTGTTCAGTCAAACGCTTAGAAAGTTCATCACTCATCAAGCTGACGATTTCACGTAAGTGCTCTTTCTCCAATGAATGGAAGACAATCATGTCATCCACACGGTTCAAGAACTCTGGTCGGAATGTTTTCTTCAATTCTGCAAGCATTTTTTCTTTCATGTCATCGTAGTCGGATTCACCATCTTGAATATTAAAGCCGACATAGCGGTTTTTCTTCAATTCAGTTGCTCCAACGTTCGAAGTCATGATGATTACCGTGTTGCGGAAATCAACTGTACGTCCTTTAGAATCTGTTAAGCGTCCGTCCTCCAATACTTGTAATAGTATATTAAAGACATCTGGATGCGCTTTTTCAATTTCATCTAGCAATACAACTGAGTACGGCTTACGGCGAACCTTCTCAGTTAATTGACCACCTTCATCATATCCTACATATCCTGGAGGTGATCCGACTAAACGAGAAGTTGAATGTTTCTCCATGTATTCGGACATATCGATGCGAATCATTGCATCTTCATCGCCGAACATCACTTCTGCCAACGCACGGCCCAGTTCAGTTTTACCTACACCAGTTGGTCCTAGGAAAATGAATGAACCAATCGGACGCTTCGGATCTTTCAATCCTGCACGTGCTCGACGGATAGCTTTCGAAATAGATAACACAGCTTCTTTTTGGCCTATGACACGCTGATGCAAAATCTCTTCCATGTTCAGTAATTTAGCTGACTCTGTCTCTGCAATCTTGTCAACAGGAATTCCTGTCCACATCGCTACAACAGACGCAATATCATTTACTGTCACTTCGGATTCAGTCTGTCCTTGTTTTTCCTTCCAAGCGGCTTTCGTTGTTTCTAATTCTTCCTTCATCTTCTGCTCTTTATCACGATAAGAAGCGGCTTTTTCAAATTCTTGGCTTTGAACAGCTGCATTCTTCTCGGAACGAATTGCTTCAAGTTTCACTTCAAGCTCCTTCAAGTTAGGAGGAGTAGTATACGAGCGTAAGCGCACTTTTGATCCAGCTTCGTCAATCAAGTCGATCGCTTTGTCTGGCAAGAAACGGTCTGAAATATAGCGGTCGGACATTTTCGCTGCCGCTTCGACTGCTTCATCTGTAATCTTTACACGGTGATGCGCCTCATAACGATCGCGCAAGCCTTTGATAATTTGTATCGTTTCATCTACTGAAGGCTCATCAACTTGGATCGGCTGGAAACGACGCTCAAGTGCTGCATCCTTTTCAATATATTTACGATATTCATCAAGTGTTGTAGCACCGATACATTGTAGTTCACCGCGTGCAAGAGATGGTTTCAAGATGTTGGATGCATCAATAGCACCTTCTGCTCCACCTGCACCGATCAACGTGTGTAATTCATCGATGAATAAGATAATATTGCCCGCTTGACGGATTTCTTCCATTACCTTCTTCATTCTATCTTCAAATTCACCACGGTATTTCGTACCCGCAACGACTGTCCCCATATCAAGCGTCATAACGCGCTTATCACGTAAGATTTCTGGTACTTCGTTACTCACTACTTGCTGTGCCAAGCCTTCTGCAATCGCTGTTTTACCAACGCCTGGTTCCCCAATTAACACGGGGTTGTTTTTCGTGCGACGCGCTAAGACTTCAATAACGCGTGTGATTTCTTTGCTACGACCAATTACCGGATCCAATGTACCTTCACGTGCAATTTCAGTTAAATCACGTGCTAAGCTATCCAATGTCGGTGTTGCTGCTGATGCAGAATTCGCTGGATTATTAACTGAACTCTCATCATTACCAAGTAACTGAAGTACTTGTTGACGTGCTTTATTTAAACTAACACCCGCATTATTTAGAACGCGTGCAGCGACGCCTTCTCCTTCTCGAATCAAAGCCAATAAAATATGCTCAGTACCGATATAAGAATGTCCCAGTTTGCGTGACTCATCTACAGATAACTCGATAACTCGTTTTGCACGAGGAGTATAATGAACAATCGGACCCACGTCTTTAGAGCCCACACCTACCAAAACTTCTACTTCACGTTCAATAGTATCTGCATTCACATTAATTGCTTCAAGAGCTTTCGCTGCGATGCCGCCACCTTCTCGAATCAAACCAAGTAAAATATGCTCAGTACCAATAGATTCATGTTTTAAACGTATTGCCTCTTCTTGGGCCAGTTGTAAAACCTTTTGTGCACGTTGTGTAAATCGATTAAACATCATATTCATTCCCCTCTTTCCTTCATTCAGTGGACTATACTCTATGTTATGCAAAATAACGCATCGTTGCTTTGTTTCCTATCACTTATATATATTCAAGTCAGTTCGCGATACAACCAAATCCGCATATTGACTTTGACTATCTTTGATTAATTATAAATCTTCTTTATCCTACTTGCAAAAACTTTGCTCACGATGGATCAGTATCTTGCTCTGGTACAGAAGATTTCCCTACACCCAGCCGATTACGGAACAATTGTGCACGAAGGATATCACGCTCATCTGATGTTAATTCTGCACCCGCATATTGCTGAAGGAAACCCGGCTGCATGAAAATCATCAATTCATTCAAAATAGACATGTCGATATTTTCGAATATACCTAAATCAATACCCAATCGGACGTCAGACAAACATTTTGCCGCTTCTGCCGATGGTAAAATCCGTGAATGTGTCAGCGTCCCAAGCGCTCTGAATAATCTATTCTCCAAGTGAACTTCCGATTTGGCCAATAATAGTTCGCGTGATTTCTTTTCATGCGCTATCAGACGTTTCGCAATACTTTCCAAGTCTTTCAGGATTTCTTCTTCTGATTTGCCTAGTGTGATTTGATTGGAAATCTGATAAATATTTCCGAGCGCTTCGCTGCCTTCTCCATAACTTCCTCTTACGACCATTCCAAGCCTTGATATCGCTGGAATAATGCGTTCAATTTGTTTAGTAATCGTCAGTGCAGGTAAATGCATCATGACCGATGCGCGCATTCCTGTACCTGTGTTGGATGGACAACTAGTCAAATAGCCAAACGTCTCATCAAATGCATAGTCTAAATTCTTTTCTAACTCGCTGTCTACTTGATCAGCATGTTCATACGCCTGATCAATTTGAAAACCTGGATAAATGCATTGAATGCGAATATGATCTTCTTCATTCACCATAATACTGATTGTTTCATCTTCCGACAGTAGAACAGATCCGTGCTTTTTAGGATCAATTAACTGCGGACTGACTAAGTGCTTCTCGACTAAAATTTGTCTCTCAAGTGGTGTTAAATCTTTCATAGTAGTACCAGTAAAGTGGTGATCCTCCATCGTCTCGACTGCATGATTCAATGCCTCACTGACATCATTTGCATCTTCTTGCGACGCGCTTATTGGAAATAAGTGTTTTTGGAGGTTGCGGGCCAGTCTAATTCTTGTGGATAGGACGATGTCGGCATGTTCCCCTTCTGCTACCATCCAACCCGTCAGTTCCTGTTTGATGAATTTTTCAAATGACATGTTGATCGTCACCTCCATCTTCCAGTTGCTGTTTCAGCTGATTCGCCTCATCCCGCAAAGATGCGGCTTCTTCAAACCGTTCATCTTCTACGGCCTCTCGCATTTTCGTACGGATATCTTCAAGCTTTTTCTTTAAAGCAAAACGTTCATTAAGCGAAACCGGTATTTTCCCTCGGTGTTGCGCGTGACCGTTGTGTAATTTTGCAAACACCCTTGGCAACTGTCCACGAAATGCATCGTAACATGTAGCACAGCCAAACTTTCCACTGTCGAGAAAACGATGGAAGGTTAAACCACAGTTCGGACATTTCGGACCATCCGGAAGCGTTTCACCGGTTTTCTGTTCTGGAAATATTTCAGAACCTCCTAACCAGTGTGCCAAGAATTGTTGAATCGACAAAGGTTCTTGATCAGGACTGAAAGAAAATGTCTGCGAATAAAACGCACATTTATCACATAAATGGCGCTCTGTTATACCATTTGGTGTTTCTTGTTTAAACACGACAGTAGCGGGTCGTTCTTTACAGTTTTCACAAAGCATCGGGACTCACCTCATTCTATCTCTTCATATATTAATGTAACTAACATGGCGCGAAGGATACGCGATCGCAGTGCATCACGCTCAGGCAACATATAACGCAGTGTTGTACGTCCCACTGCCGCGAGCATCAGTTTAGCTTCACGCTCTGTAATGACTTGTTCTTCAATTAAACGAATAATCACATCTTCCGCCATAGTGGAGGACGCTTCACTTTCTAAAACTTCTAGCGCTTGTTCAAGTAAGTCTTTTCGGGAGTTGGTACGCACGCGATAAATCCGGATGTAGCCCCCACCTCCGCGTTTAGACTCTACAGCGTAGCCACGCTCGACTGTAAATCGCGTTTTAATCACGTAGTTAATCTGTGAAGGAACGCATTGAAACTTCTCAGCAATCTCATTTCGTTTGATTTCAATAGAAGCACTATCTTCCTCTTCGATAATCGACTTCAAATACCCTTCTATAATGTCAGAAATATTACGCATCTCGTCACCTCGTTTCGCTCAACGTTCTAGTTGACTTTGACTATCTTTGACTTGATTGTATCGCAAAAATCGGACATGATGCAATTCATTTGTTTGTATGTATACCTGTTTAGGCTGAAAGGAAACCTGTTGCTAGGTTGTCACATTAGGCTATTTATTATTCAATTAGTTACCAGACAAAAACATAGTGAGTTGGTAGGGACTGTTGATTACACTCCAAACAGACGCTTTCAACTATGATTGGTTATTACAATCTTCTAAAAAAATATCGATTGAAAAATAAAAGACTGAAGAACAGATCCTCATAGCGGATCGTCTTCAGTCATATACTGTACAAAATTTTAGTTCTTTTCTCTTTATATAGTGATGGGTTCTTTACGCATTGGTTCTAGGTCGACTTCGAAGCCCATGTCTTCAAGCATTTTTTGATCTTGGTCATTTTCTTGACCGGCCGTTGTGAGGTAATCGCCGATGAAGATAGAGTTTGCTGCGTAAAGACCTAGTGGTTGTAGACTTCTTAGATTGACTTCACGTCCACCCGAGATACGGATTTCTTTGCTAGGGTTAATGTAGCGGAACAGACACAGGACTTTTAGACAGTAGCGTGGGTCCAGTTCTGACGTTCCTTCTAATGGTGTTCCATCAACCGCGTGCAGGAAGTTTACAGGTATGGAGTCTGCGTCCAGTTCGCGCAGGCTACGTGCCATAGAGATAATGTCTTGCTTTGTTTCACGCATGCCGACGATGACGCCTGAACACGGAGAAATACCTGCTTCTTTGGCCAATCCTACAGTGTTTACACGATCTTCGTATGTGTGCGACGTTGTTATACTTTCGTGATGCTCTGCGGATGTGTTCAAGTTGTGGTTGTAGCGATCTACTCCTGCCTCTTTCAAACGAGTCGCTTGTCCTGGCTTCAAAATTCCTAAGCAAGCACATACCGTCATTCCTTTATGCTTTTCTTTAATTTGTTTAACAGAGTCAATGACTATGTCCAGTTCACTGTCACGTGGTCCCCGTCCACTTGCAACGATGCAATAAGTGCCTGCTTTATTGGCTGCCGCACGCTCCGCACCTTCAAGTATCTCTTCTGATTTCATCATTGCATACTTTTCGACAGGCGCTTTTGAAACGATGGACTGAGCGCAATAACCACAGTTCTCCGGACATAAACCTGATTTCGTATTGATGATCATATTCAACTTTACTTTATTTCCGAAATAATGTGATCGAATCGAGTACGTTGCATGTAGCAATAATAGTAAATCTTCATCTGGGCTGTTTAATAGTGCAAGTGATTCCTCGTCGGTTAATACATGTCCTTCTAGTACTCTAGTAGCGAGTTGTTGGTAATTCATTATAATGTACGCCTCACTTTCAAGTGTTTTGATATTCTGAACGCAAACATGCCTGACAACACAGCTAGAATTAGATCTTTTGGCAGTGGAGGCATCATCCATAGCCATGCAATCTTATAAGAAAACACCTCGGGTGCAGCAGCCCACATCTTATACGCAAAATACATCCAACTTGTACCTAGTATGTAGTTGATTGCGGTAGCGACTAGCGCAGCGGTAATAAAAGCAGGCAGGGTCTGATTTCGCTCGACAATCTTTCCCGCTACATAAGCAATTAGAATGAAAGTAACAATAAAACCGAACGTCGGACTTAATATCTGACCGAATCCGCCTGAAAATCTTGCGAAGACCGGTGCACCCGCTAGCCCTATTAACATATACACCGTCATAGATAATGCACCTAGACGGCTGCCGAGTAATAGTCCCGATAAGATCGCGAAAAACGTTTGCAATGTAATAGGCACTCCACCAACTACTAAAAACGGCACGAAGGATGTAATATTTGCACCAATCATCATTAATGATGCGAACATTCCACTGTATACAATGGTTAGTGCATTGAATCTACTGACCGGTCGACTCTCTGTTGCAGTTGCCATCATGTCACCTCTTTTTATATTAGTTACCATAAAAATAATAGAGGTTAACTCACATTGTGTCAACACTATTTATTTTTAAGTTAACTCTAAAAATAAATAAAAAAAAAGACTGCAGCATCATGCTGACAGCCTACTTCTTCTTATCAATCTGTTCTTCCTTTTCTTTACGGAACAGAACGCTTGAAATTAAACCACTAAATATTGCAGCTGCAATCGTAATGTACACGCGCATATCATAAGTAACTTCTTCGTAACTATTACCTATCATGATCCAAGCAAGAGTACCTACAAGAACAGCGATTGGAAATGAGTATTTAAAGAACCGCATAATTCCTCACCTTTTCAATTTACTCCTTTAACTTTATCATAAATATCGCAATTTCTCTATGTTGCAAATCCCGACTAAGAACTTCACTGAATGTTCACTTGACGAAGAACAACAAAGCCGCTATGATGTGGTTAGAATAATCAAAATAATTGAATAAGAATCGTATCTTATCAAGAGAAGCTGAGGGACTGGCCCGTCGACGCTTCAGCAACCAGCCGTTTAGGCAAGGTGCTACTTCCAGCAGTCTGTCAAATTGACGCACTGAAAAGATGAGAGGGAACTAGTCATTGAGATTACAAAGCCTTCTAATATACTTGAAGGCTTTTTTTGATTAGAAAAGCAAAGGGGAGATGGGAACATGTCATTGCTAAAGAAACTACAAACAAATGTCCTAACAGCAGATGGGGCAATGGGGACGATTTTATATTCTTACGGAATTGATTATTGTTATGAAGAGCTAAACATAGAAAAGCCCGAAATTATAGAGCAAATTCACCAAGACTATATCGCAGCGGGTGCAGATATCATCCAAACGAACACATACAGCGCTAACGCGATTAAATTGGCCCGGTATGGTTTGGAGAGTCATGTGACGGAATTCAATAAAGCAGCCATCCAAATTGCAAAGCGCGCGGCAGCACCTGGCGGACAATTCGTTCTCGGCACAATCGGTGGTCTACGTGGCATTCGTAAGAGTGATGCTACATTGGATGAAATAGAGAAAGTCGTACTAGAACAGGCAAACGCATTATTAACAGGTGATCCCGACGGCCTTTTATTGGAAACCTATTATGATTTTGAAGAATTAGCATCTGTTGTTAGCACATTAAAGAAAGTTACGGACGTGCCATTAATTGCACAAGTTTCTATGCATGACCCCGGTGTACTTCAAAACGGACTTTCATTAAACGATGCTCTTCACCAACTTGAGTCTCTCGGTGCAGACGTTGTAGGCGTCAACTGTCGCTTAGGACCTTACCACACGATTCAAGCATTCGATAATGTCACGTTACCGAAAAAAGCATTTTTATCAGCTTATCCAAACGCCAGCCTATTAGACGTAGAAGATGGACGAATAGTCTATGAATCAGAGGCAGAGTATTTCGGTCGTGCTGCCGTACTACTACGCGATCAAGGGGTTCGGTTAATCGGTGGATGTTGCGGTACAACGCCTAAACATATTAAAGCAGCCAAAACGCAGTTAGCTAGACTTGCGCCTATTACAGAAAAAGTCGTACAGCCGTCAAAACCTATCGTCATCCAAGAAGCGAGTCCTGTACAACACCAACCACTTCACATAAAAGCCAAAACAGAGCGTACGGTGATTGTAGAGTTGGATACACCGCGCCACTTAGAGACAGAAGATTATGTCAAAGGCGCGAACGCATTATACGATGCAGGCGTTGACGCGATCACAATGGCGGACAACTCACTTGCCTCCCCTCGTATCAGTAATATGGCGATGGGCTCAATCATTAAAATGCAACACAATATTCGCCCGCTCGTTCATTTGACATGTCGCGATCACAATCTTATTGGATTGCAGTCACATTTGATGGGTTTGGATGCACTAGGTATCACGGATGTGCTGGCGGTAACAGGTGACCCAACGAAAGTGGGAGATTTCCCAGGGGCTACGAGCGTTTATGACGTGAACAGTATGGAGTTAATACAATTAATCAAAAAGTTGAATGAAGGTATTTCCTTCTCTGGAAAGCCATTGCGCAAAAAAGCCAACTTCTCTATTTCAGCAGCATTCAATCCGAACGTACGCGTAGTGGAACGTGCCGTACAGCGGCTAGATAAGAAAATCGAAGCGGGCGCAGACTACTTTATCACTCAACCTGTTTATACAAAAGAAAAAATCATAGAAGTATATGAAGCAACGAAGCATTTGGACACACCGATTTTTATTGGGATTATGCCGTTGACGAATATTCGAAACGCAGAGTTCTTGCATCACGAAGTACCTGGCATTAAGCTTTCCGATGAAGTATTGGAAAGAATGCGCCAGTGCAGTGATGATCGAGATCAATCGACAGAAGTTGGCCTGGAAATCGCAAAAGAACTTCTTGATACAGCAGCGAAATACTTTAAAGGTATCTATCTAATTACACCATTCCTTCGTTACGATATGACGTTAGAGTTGTATGAGTATATTAAGGAATTAGACGAGCAGAAGGAGAGGGAATTACTACATGCAGAGACATCCTATTGAAGAACAACTAGATAAACGAATCCTGATCATTGACGGTGCGATGGGGACGATGCTACAAGCGGAAGATTTCTCGACAGAGGACTTCGGCGGAGAAGAATACGATGGATGTAACGAATACATGAGTGTGTTACGCCCTGATGTTTTAGAAAAGATTCACGATGAGTACTTAGAAGCTGGCGCTGATATCATTTGCACGAATACGTTTGGTGGTACACCCCTTGTGTTGAATGAATTTTCACTAGGTCACCGCGCAAATGAAATTAATGCAAAGTCAGTTGAAATTGCAAAAAAGAGTGCGGCGAAGTTCTCCACACCGGAATGGCCACGTTTTGTCGCAGGTGCAATCGGACCAACGACAAAGACACTTTCCGTTACAGGTGGGATTACGTTCGATGAACTATCTCATGATTTCTACGTTCAAGCAAAGGCACTTATCGAAGCAGGCAGTGACTTGATTCTGATGGAAACGAGTCAGGATATGCTGAACGTAAAGGCTGGTACGATTGGCATTAAAAAGGCGTTTGAAGAACTTGGACGCGAAATACCCATTATGATTTCAGGTACAATCGAGCCTATGGGTACAACTCTCGCAGGCCAAAGCATCGAATCCTTCTATATTTCCATTGAACACGTTCACCCTCTTTCGGTCGGGTTGAACTGCGCAACGGGTCCTGAATTCATGACAGATCACTTGCGTTCATTATCAGAGTTAGCGACAAGCTACGTTACGTGCTATCCAAATGCTGGATTGCCGGACGCGGAAGGACATTACCACGAATCACCTGAGTCCCTATCAAAAAAGCTTGCAGGCTTTGCCGAAAAGGGCTGGCTAAATATGGTTGGCGGTTGCTGCGGTACGACGCCTGACCACATTCGTGCAATTAGAGAAGCAGTAAAAGACTTAAAGCCTCGCCAAATAGCGGAACCTCACGGCCATGCAGTTTCAGGTATCGAACCATTACTATATGACGAAACTATGCGCCCTCTATTGATTGGTGAACGAACGAACGTGATCGGTTCGCGTAAATTCAAGCAGCTGATCGTAGAAGAGAAATTTGAAGAGGCTTCTGAAATCGCACGTGCACAAGTAAAACGTGGAGCACACGTATTGGATATTTGTCTTGCGAATCCCGACCGTGATGAGTTGCATGATATGACTCGCTTCATGCAAGAAGTAGTGAAGAAAGTTAAAGTCCCTCTAGTCATTGACTCGACAGATGAAAATGTTATTGCGGAAGCGCTGAAATTCTCACAAGGTAAGGCGATCATCAACTCCATTAACCTAGAAGATGGTGAAGAACGCTTTGACGCGGTACTTCCTTTAGTTAAAAAGTATGGAGCAGCTGTCGTAGTTGGAACGATTGATGAAATTGGAATGGCTGTAACGAGAGAGCGCAAACTTGAAGTCGCGTTACGTTCATATGATTTACTCGTCAATAAATGGCAGATTCCGCCCGAAGATATCATTTTCGATCCACTCGTCTTCCCTGTCGGCACAGGCGATGAGCAATACATTGGCTCTGCAGTAGAAACGATTGAAGGAATTCGATTAATCAAAGAAAAGCTCCCACGTACTCTAACAACTTTAGGTGTCAGTAACGTATCATTCGGACTACCGTCTGTTGGTCGTGAAGTATTAAATGCCGTGTACTTGTATCACTGTACACAAGCAGGTCTTGATTACGCGATTATAAACACAGAAAAACTTGAACGTTATGCTTCGATTCCAGAGGCTGAAGTAAAGCTGGCGGATGATCTACTGTTTTCCACAACGGATGACACACTGGCAGCATTCGCGGACTTTTATCGTGGTAAGAAAAAAGAAAAAACAGAAGATGATCTACCGAAAACTGTAGCTGAACGTCTTTCATACTATATAGTCGAAGGAACAAAAGAAGGTTTAATTCCTGACTTGGATGCCGCTTTAAAAACATATGACGAACCGCTTGATATCATCAATGGTCCACTCATGACAGGGATGGCTGAAGTTGGCCGTCTATTCAATGATAATCAGCTGATCGTAGCAGAAGTTCTACAAAGTGCTGGAGTCATGAAAGCTTCGGTTTCCTATCTTGAGCAGTTCATGGAGAAAAAAGAAGACGATTCGGGGAAAGGTAAAATTATCTTAGCTACAGTTAAAGGCGACGTACATGATATCGGGAAAAACTTAGTAGAAATCATATTAAGTAATAATGGATTTAAAGTAATCGATATCGGCATCAAAGTAACTCCTGCCGCATTGATTGAAGTAATCCGTAAAGAAAAGCCAGATATTGTAGGTCTGTCAGGATTACTCGTTAAGTCTGCACAACAAATGGTCTTGACTGCACAAGACTTCAAGGCCGCGGGTATTGATACGCCTATTATGGTTGGCGGAGCAGCGTTGACAAGACGCTTCACCGAAACTAAAATCGCTTCTGAATACGACGGTCCAGTAATTTTTGCCAAGGATGCGATGCAGGGGCTTGATTTAGCAAACCGTCTACAAAGTGAAGGCAAAGAAGAATTACTCGAAGAATTAGTGCAAAGTATCGAAAAACGTGAAGCCAATGACGCGATTAAAGCAAGTCGCGGAGCTGTGGCAGTTGCGGTCAAGCCGCGTCCAGTGAAAACGGTGCGCACCGATGTTCCAGTATTCGTACCGACAGATTTGCGCAGACGTGTCGTGAAAGATTATTCTGTCGCACACTTACATCCTTATGTAAATATGCGCACACTGATCGGTCACCACTTAGGCCTGCGTGGAAATGTCGATAAAATGCTTGAACGAAAAGATGAACGTGCAGTACAACTTCACGACATGGTCACCGAGTTCTTGAAGTCCGATAAAATGAAAGCTTCCGGCGTTTATCAATTCTTCCCTGCCCAAGCAGATGGCGATGACGTAATCATTTACGATCCGGAAGATTCAAAAACTGAAATTGAACGCTTCACGTTCCCGCGTCAAGAAAAAGAACCATTCCTATGCTTGGCCGACTACTTGAAAACAGTAGAAAGCGGCGAGATGGACTACGTCGCTTTCATGCAAGTAACTGCCGGCAAAGGCGTTCGTGATTATGCAAACAAATTGAAAGCGGAAGGAAAGTTCCTAGAAAGCCACGCATTCCAGTCAACTGCTCTGGAACTCGCGGAAGGATTCGCTGAACGGATTCACCAAGAAATCCGTGACCAGTGGGGATTCCCTGACCCAACTGACTTCACTATGCTCGAACGTTTCGCAGCCAAATACCAAGGCCAGCGATTCTCATTCGGCTATCCAGCCTGTCCGAACCTAGAAGACCAAGCCAAACTCTTCCGCCTCATCAGACCGGAAGAGCACGGAGTTATTCTGACCGAAGAATTCATGATGGAACCAGAAGCATCCGTATCCGCAATGGTCTTCGCACACCCCGACGCGAGATACTTTAATGCATAACATTAAATGCTGAAAGCGCCTTGTAGACTCGACAGGCGTTGGAAGAACTACCACAAAGGCGCTCCTTGCCTTTTTGGCAGTTCTGAAACGTCCCGAGAGTCTGGCGCTTGAAGCTGGATAACATTAAATGCTGAAAGCGCCGTCTAGACTCGACAGGCGTTGGAGGAACTACCACAAAGGCGCTCTTTGCCTTTTTGGTAGTTCTGAAACGTCCCGAGAGTCTGGCGCTTGAAGCTGGATAACATTAAATGCTGAAAGCGCCGTCTAGACTCGACAGGCGTTGGAAGAACTACCACAAAGGCGCTCCTTGCCTTTTGGGTAGTTCTGAAACGTCCCGAGAGTCTGGCGCTTGAAGTAGAAAAAAACCCGCTATCTCTGAAATATACAGAGACAGCGGGTTTTTTCATAGTAATAGAAGTTTATCGGCACCTTCTACGACGGTGACAACCACCGCCACCATGTCCTGGACCGAAGCCTGGTCCAAAGCCTGGTCCCATTCCTCCTCCAAATCCAGGTCCTCTTCCTGGCATAATAGTAGAGCCCATAACGTCTTCAGTAGTTTCTGTATAGTAGTGCTGTGGCACACCAACCACGTGGTGTCGATTCACATTCACGATCGGATGAATAAATGGCATTTCCTGTTTAGTGAAGCAATCATTAAAGCGATACTGCGGTGGGCAAACTACGGGTTGGAATCCTTGTTGCTGTCCACCTGGCATACCTTGCATACCATGCATACCTGGCTGATACTGTTGGTGCCCCCACCCTTGCTGGTGATGTCCACCTGACATTCCACAATGTCCTTGATTCATTTCTCCACCTCCTTATACCCTATTACATGCGAGCTAATAAATTTGTTACGGGCTACCGCCATAGAATAGTAAAAAATAAAAAAACAATATCCTTGATTACCAGGAATAAAGGACACTGCTACATTATTAACAGACTGTTTATCATTCACAGTTTGTAGTCATAAAAGATTTCTCAGACCGTAAAAAGTTGGAGTCACGACGCAACTCCAGCCCAGCCAAATATAGTAATGATCTAATAAAACAACCTATTCTGTTTAGAGCGCATGAGTGAAATTTACGTTATGTGGGTATAGTACGATATCACCTATTTTTTGAAGGAGAGAAATTATATGAAACGAAATAGAATTATACTATTTGACGGTGAATGTAACTTTTGTGACGCGAGCGTGCAATTTATTATTAAACGTGACCCGTACAAACATTTTTCATTCGCTTCTTTACAAGACGATGTAGGTAGAAAACTTCGCAAAGACTATCAAATTCCTGATAACGTAGATAGCTTAGTATTGATTGAAAATGGTAAAGCTTATACAAAATCAGGCGCAGCTTTACGTATTGCGAAAAAATTGGATGGACTTTGGCACTTAGCATTTCTATTCATCGTCATTCCACCCGCAATTCGCGACATTGCCTACGACTATATTGCAACAAACCGATATAAATGGTTCGGCAAAAAGGAATTATCCTGCATGTTGCCTTCACCTGAAGAACGTCAACGTTTTATCTCGTAAAGATTTTAACTCTCTATCCAAATACGATAAAAAGACTGAAAACAAGCTCCAATGTTCCTGGAGTTGCTTTCAGTCCGAGCCTTCCTACGTTACGGAAGGCTTTTTTTCATGAAGTTAATTCTTTATATTCTTCGTCAGAAAAGGCCCGTGATCTAGTCAGGAAACGTTTCCCTTCCACTCCCTCGAGCGAAAACATTCCACCACGTCCATCGACTACGTCAATAATTAGCTGTGTATGTTTCCAATACTCAAACTGACTTTTCATCATATAGAATGGCATACCACCGATGTGCCCTAGCAATACGTCTTGGTTACCGACAATTAAATCACCATCTTCGTAACACATCGGAGAAGATCCATCACAGCAACCCCCGGACTGATGAAACATCAGAGGACCGTGCTTATCTTTTAACAACTCTATAAGAGCCAATGCTTCTTCTGTTGCGACTACTCGATCTGGCATAGGAATTCCTCCATTCACTGCGGATCCTCCAGATAGATTCGATCAAAAGAATCCTTGTTTGCTTTCATCGTAGCTAACTAGCATGTTCTTTGTCTGCTGATAATGAGCTAGCATCTGTAAGTGATTTTCACGGCCGATACCCGAAGCTTTATAGCCACCGAAAGCAGAGTGTGCCGGATATGCATGATAGCAGTTCGTCCATACGCGTCCTGCCTGAATCCCGCGACCGAAGCGGTACGCTGTATTCATATCACGCGTCCACACACCTGAACCTAGTCCATACAATGTATCGTTCGCAATTTCTAGCGCCTCTTCTTTATCTTTAAACGTCGTTACTGCAACTACAGGACCGAAAATTTCTTCTTGGAAGATTCTCATCTTATTATGTCCTTTAAATACAGTCGGCTGCACATAATAACCTTCTGCAAGATCACCTTCGAGCTTATTTTGCTCTCCACCTGTTAGACATTCTGCACCTTCTTGCTTTCCGATATCTAGGTAAGAAAGAATCTTCTCTAGTTGCTCAGTCGATGCCTGGGCACCCATCATGACCGTTGGATCTAATGGATTTCCTGTCTTGATCGCTTTAACACGCTCAAGTGCACGTTCCATGAACTTATCGTAAATGGATTCCTGAATCAACGCACGAGATGGGCATGTACAGACCTCTCCTTGGTTTAATGCGAACATTACGAAACCTTCAACTGCTTTATCAAGGAATGCATCATCTTCCGCCATTACATCTTCGAAGAAAATGTTCGGGGATTTTCCGCCCAATTCCAAAGTAACCGGAATCAAGTTTTGAGAAGCATACTGCATGATCAGACGGCCTGTTGTCGTCTCCCCTGTGAATGCAATCTTATTGATACGTGGATTGGAAGCTAATGGCTTTCCTGCTTCTAGTCCGAAACCGTTGACTACGTTCAGCACACCTGCCGGCAGTAAGTCTTCGATTAATTCAACCAATACCAAAATAGATGCAGGCGTTTGTTCAGCCGGTTTTAGCACGACACAATTTCCTGCCGCTAATGCCGGAGCAAGTTTCCATACTGCCATTAGAATAGGGAAGTTCCAAGGAATGATCTGACCTACGACTCCTAGTGGCTCATGGAAGTGATAAGCTACTGTGTCGTTATCGATTTGACTGACTCCGCCTTCTTGCGCGCGAATTGCAGAAGCAAAGTATCTGAAATGGTCAACTGCTAGCGGAAGATCGGCATTCAATGTTTCACGAACGGCTTTTCCGTTATCCCATGTTTCAGCTACAGCAAGCATTTCTAAGTTCTCTTCAATACGATCTGCAATTTTTAGCAAAATATTTGAACGTTCAGTGACTGATGTTTTTCCCCACGCGTCTTTTGCTGCATGAGCTGCATCCAGAGCTAGTTCAATGTCTTCTTCTGTAGATCTCGCTACCTGAGTAAACACTTTACCTGTCACTGGTGTTGAATTATCGAAATACTGACCTTTGACTGGCGCCGTCCACTTGCCGCCAATGAAATTTTCATAGCGTTCTTTGAACTGAACCTTTGAACCTTCTGTATTTGGATTTGCGTAAACTAGATTTTCTGAAGCTTGTACCATACTGCGTCACACTCCCTATTCTCATTATTTTGCTTGTATCTAAGCGCAACTGTTATGCACGCAAAGCTATTATACGAAACATAGTTTCACTTTATTCCTGATGTGTACGCTTTCATAAGCTATCTTTTATTCTAAACTATTCGGTAAGCGCTTTCAATCAAATAGTTTTATAGTTCATACAAATTGTTGTGTGTTTAATAATCGCTCTATTCTAATCCGCTTATAAAGATTATAAAACTGTACATTTTAGGTAATGCTAAAGAAAACTACTTTAGTTAAGAAGGGATTCCTATGAATCAAAAAGGCTCTATCAGCGTTTTGCATGTGGTGTTTTTATCCATGACGGTTATTGGACTAAAAAATCATGTGACCATCATTCCTTCATTGTTGGAGGATGCACGTAGAGATGGATGGATATCAGTCATAATTGCGTTTCTTGCTATCTTTCCCTTTGTCTTTCTTTTTATCTATATCCATAAAAAGTCCGAACGAAAACATTTGGCGAAGTGGCTCACTGATAATGTTGGCAAGGTGCCATCAGCCGTCATCCGATACATGGTAGCGATATTTCTGCTGATTTTGTCTACTTTTACAATGGTCGAGATGTTGGAGTGGATTGCCGCCACTTTTTTACCGAAAACTCCCCTGTTTTTATTATTGCTGACATTTAGCGTCTTATGCGTTCTGCTTGCGATGGCTAATTTACAATCCATCGTCACCGTCAATGCAATTGTGTTATTTGGTGTAGTCGTTCTGGGATTTTTCGTAGCGTTTACCAACTTGCAAGTGAAAGATTACAACATGTTAAAACCTTTTTTAGAACACGGCGTACAACCTGTCCTCAAATCCGCCGTCTATCCTGCTTCGGGATTTATAGAACTTTCGTTACTTCTCTTCATTCAGCATCGCGTGAAAAATCCGTTTCGCTGGTACCATTTTGCGGTCATGATGCTCATCTTGCTCGGGCTGACGATAGGCCCCCTCGTTGGCGCTATTACAGAGTTCGGACCGGAAGAAGCTACGAAGCAACTTTATCCTGCTTATGAGGAATGGGGACTTGTCTCGATTGGTCGTTTTTTTGAACACTTAGACTTCCTTTCCATTTATCAATGGCTAACAGGCGCTTTTATTCGTATCGGTTTGCTACTCTTCATTGCAATTGATCTGTTAGGAATGACCAATGATAAGAAGAGGATTTCACAGATCATCTTACCGGCCCTCTTCTTTATGAGCGTGTCTTTACTTTTAGTGAGTGACCATGTATTTCTTAAAATCAAAGGTGATTATGTTTTAACCGGCACATTTGTATTCTTGTTTCTTCTAACACTCTTTCTCGTCTTCGCTGCAAAACGCTCAGGAAGGAAATCAAGAAAACAGCCGAACTAATCTATTAGGAAATGGTGATATAGTATGAGAACTCCTGATATGAGCATTGATCTGGATTCACTACAGCAACTTTTTCTACGTTCTAGTGATATACAGTTCCAGCCCTATACTTTTCAATCACATACAGTCTATTTCATCACATGCGATTCAATGTTCGACGCACAATTATTGAATGAAGTCGTGATTCCAAATGTACGCAAATTATATGATGACAATAAAGAAAGCATAAGTGAGCAAGTTCTTTGCTCTTCTTTATATATACCAAAACTTCAGATTCCAAAAACAGAAAAAGAACTAATTACGCTAATGTATACGGGGCATGTGCTCGTGTATTTTGAAGAGCTCCAATTAGTTGTGGCTGGTAATATTGAAAGTAAACCAAATCGGTCACCTGAAGAAACCCGTTTAGAAGTTCCGGTTAAAGGACCTCGTGATAACTTTATTGAAGATATCTCAGTTAATATTGCACTCATTAGAAAACGCCTTCCAACCAATTCTTTATGCGTGGAAAAGTTCGAATTAGGCGCTCGGTCAAAAACTTCTGTAGCACTTATGTACTTCGATGATATTGCCAGTGAAGATACATTAAACCAATTGCGTACACAGCTAGGCAAAGTGAATACGGATATTGTGTTCAGTGGTGATGCATTGATGGAGTTAGTGAACAAAAAAGCCTTGCTCTTTCCCCGATCTGACTATACGGGACGTCCTGACAATGCAATCCAGTCATTGGCGAGAGGTCGCTTCGTTATTCTAGTGGACGGCGTAACCTACGCCGTCATCACTCCGATCAGCTTGTTTTTATTAATGAAAACTTCCGAGGATTTTGAGTTTCCAAGTCTCCAAAGTTCGATCCAACGATTGCTTCGTCTCGGCAGTTTATTAATTGGTTTACTGTTACCCGCTTTTTGGCTTGCACTCACCTCCTTTCATCAAGATCAGTTACCTATTCAATTATTGGCAACCATCGTACAGGCAAACATAGGTCTACCTTTTCCTTCTATATTTGAAATGTTATTGATGCTCGGCTTATTTGAGTTATTTCGAGAAGCGGGTCTACGTCTGCCAACCGTAATCGGAAGTACGATTGGAGTTGTAGGTGGATTGATTATTGGAGATGCGGCAATACGCGCAGGTTTAACAAGTCCCGCTATGATTGTCGTGATCGCCACTTCTACAATTGCGGTCTATACTTTAGTTAATCAATCACTCGTTACAGCTGTCAGTGCGTTACGCGTATTTTTTATTTTACTTACCGGACTGATGGGTTTATTTGGTTTTTATGTGTCTTTATTTGCTACCCTTTTATATTTATCAACTATCCATACATTCGGGGTCCCTTATTTAAGTATTTCAACAGACATCAAGTGGAAAAATATTAAAAAGACATTGTTCCGCCTACCTACTGAGCAATATAATGAGCGACCTGATGTATTGCATCCAAAGGATAAAACTCGCCAGAAAGGAACGGGAGAATGAAAAAAACTGCGTTGTTCGCAACACTTTGTCTGACGTTATTACTGGCGGGTTGCTGGGATATGAGAGAACCCGAGCGAATGTTGTATGTCAACGGCTTGGGTGTTGATTATGTAGACAATCAATTTCACATATATATACAGATCATCGACTTTGCCAATACACCAAAATCTGAACAACCCGTGAGTGACATCCCTCAGGCCGAAGTAGGATTTGCAAAGGCCGATACATTTGATGATGCCCTTGCCCAGCTGTACCACTCCGTTGACCAGCAGGTATTTTGGGGACATGCTTCTTACATTGTTGTATCGGAAAAGGTGTTGGAGCATGGAAAATTAAATGCAGTCATTGACAGAATTACACGGTATCTAGAGACGCGCTATCAAATTTGGTTATATGCCACAAAAGATCCGGTGCAGGACGTGTTGCTGGTCCGCCCTGTTATTAACAAAGCACTTACCTTATCAAAACTGGGTGATCCAGACAATTCCTACGAACAAGAATCGTTTGTCTATCCTACGAATATACGCGAGCTGATTATCGGTTTGGACGAGCCGGGACACGAAGCGGCAATCCCTCTTATCAACGTAAAGGATAATTGGGAGTCTTCAAAAGAGTCCGTTGCAGCACCTGTTTTATCAGGCATAGCGTCCATTTCACGCCACCATTTCAAAGGATTTATTACGGGTTCTAGCGCAAGAGGATTGCAGTGGATGACGAAGAAAACTAAACGTGGTCGAATTTCTTTCAAGACAGAGAGCGATGATCATGTATCCATAATAGTCGATAAAGTAAAACCGACCATTACACCTATCAATAAAAACGGCGTGAAATTTAATGTGGAAGTAGATATCGAAGCATCATTAAGTACAAAGGAAGGTTCTATTTCGATAAAAGAAATCAAAAAAAGATTGGAGGAAGAGATATCTAAACAAATTTTAGAGACATACAAAGAGGCTATGGAAAAAAACATTGATATCTATCGATTTTCCGAACATTTATACAGAAAAGACTTGAAGACGTGGAAGAAATATGAGCAAGACGGAGGAATTGAACTAACAGAGGAATCGATCAGTAAGTTGAACGTACGGGTCACCAAGCTTAATTCAGACCGAAAGAGTTTTCAAGAAACGATCAAATAGAACTAATCAATTAAACCGCCACAATCCACTATGGACTGCGGCGGTTTATTGTTAATTACATGTCATGTAACGCCAATAATTATCTCCCAGCACACCTGTCAAATACGCTAAGCCTTCACTTTCAGTACGGTGCAACGAGCGCCAGTCCTCGTCATCAAGCGCTAAATATACTTCATGATGTGGCGCATCGTTATGATAGCCAACTAGGTCTAGGTTTCCTTGCTGGTCTAAATGCGCTTTCACTTCATAATGAATAGGTGGTGAAGCGGTTAGTGGATTACCTACGTCATGGTTGATTGCAAAAAGAACTTCAGTCGATTTCCCTTCTAATCGCTCAATTTCTATACCGTCTACAGACGCATGGTCATGGCGCTTATATCGTTTCATATAATTCATGCCAATTGAAGGTCCAGTGGCTTTCGTAAATTGCAGTGTGCTATCGCCTCCGATAAACTCTCCTTCTATGTCCACACGGGTACGGAAGCTTTTTCCTTCTGGGTTGAAATCTCGATCATCACCTGTGAAATATGGAATTGGTGAAAAGAGATTCGGGTTTTTTATGATATCTTCTTTTAAAAACGTTGCATAGCGGAACTTCCATTGCTTCACTTCATTTACTTTTTTTCTGTCAGCAATCGGTGTAAGCAATTGATCCCGTTGCTTTACACGTACAGAAAAAGTATAGACTTCTTCTGTTGGTTTATTATTCGGATTCGGAGGCATAATCACTTCATACACTTTGGATGCGATCGATTTACTGACATTCATTTTCTGATTGCTGTCAATCAACGGACACGTTGCCGAGACGCTATATACTACTGCTTCCGAAGGACTTATCTCACGATCAATAAAACGATTATCCGTAATTGTTTCGAGATATTGACCGTTGCGGTAAATATCGAACTTCTCCACATCTTTGATCCACTCCCATGACAGAGCAATTTGTGATGAAGCGGCAATCGTTGTGATGACTAATCGTTGCAAAGGATGTTCATCTTCCTGTACTTCAGTCAGGGCAGATGTCTGGATAACAATTACATCTTGAACCCGTCCTTCCGCTACTCGTTCCACCGTGTATTGGAAAGGATGTGACGGATCCAACTCCCCATCCGAAAACTTCGGAGCTGTTCCTTCATATACTTGTCGGTCATTTTTATAGACACGGTAATAACCACCTATGTCACTCCACGTAAACGATATATTATCCAATGAATGGTCCATTTGTTGAATTTCGAATAATTTCTCCATTTGCGATCTACTCCTTTATATCCATTTCATCTGAAAAAGATAAGACTTCTTCAGATAATTATGTAACGTTTAGCATACGGTTATACTTGACCACCTAAGCGCAAACACTCATTTTCATACTTGTCAATCTGTTTATTGCAGGATCATTTTATCCTAACCCATCTATATGATATAATTAGCTTGTCTGATACATAGTCACCACTAGGGGTGCCAACATTTGGCTGAGATGCAATTATGCAAACCCTTTGAACCTGATCTAGGACAACCTAGCGGAGGGAAGTGGGTAGTTTTTATACCCAACCGCCCATCCTAGTATGGGCTTTTTGTATATATACCTTTATAAGGGGGAAAAGAAACATGCAGCTTATTCAACAACTGCGACAAGAGCAACCACTTGTCCACTGCATCACGAATTTTGTGGTAGCCAACTTCCAAGCTAACGGGTTACTTGCAATAGGCGCATCTCCTGTAATGGCCGATGCAGTGGAAGAGGCGGAAGATATCGCAAGAATCGCCGCTTGTAGCATTCTAAATATTGGAACGTTAAAACAACAAACGGTAGACGCAATGATTTTATCGGGGAAAAGTGCACGTGCAGCCGGAAAGCCTGTTGTCTTGGATCCAGTTGGGGCAGGTGCAACGCCTTTTCGTAAAGCAAGTGTTCTCAAAGTTTTAGACGAAGTAGACGTCACATTAGTTCGTTGTAATGCTGGGGAGTTGGCGGCAATTGCAGATATTCCATGGAATGCTAAAGGAGTAGATGCGGGCGAAGGACAAGCAGACATTGAAGACGTTGCAAAACAGACAGCACGCAAGCATAACTGTCTAGTAGCAGTTTCAGGCGAAGTGGATATTGTTACTGATGGATACACGACAGTATCTATTACAGGTGGACATCCAATGATGACGACGATTACTGGAACTGGTTGTTTACTTAGTTCAGTCGTCGGTGCTTTTCTAGCGGTTGGAATAGAGAGCCCTATGGAAGCAGCAGCAGATGCACTTTCATTTTATAAGCGTGCTGGAGAACAAACGGCGCAGATTTCCAAAGGTCCTGGTGACTTTGCGATGAACTTCTTAAATATCTTACATTCTTTAGATCGCGAAACAAAAACATACTTTGTGTAAAAGATAGGAGGTTTTTTAATGACAATTCAAGTAGCTATGACTATTGCAGGATCAGACAGTGGTGGTGGTGCAGGAATCCAGGCTGATTTGAAGACTTTTCAAGAGCTCGGTGTATTTGGCACTTCCGCTATTACGGCAGTAACCGCACAAAATACATTAGGTGTACAAGATGTGTATCCGGTACAAGCTGACGGTGTAATCGCACAAATGAAAGCCGTACTCGACGACTTTGACGTGAAAGCCTGTAAGACTGGTATGCTATTTTCAGCCGAAATCATTACAGCAGTCGCCTCTTTATTAAAAGAATATCCACCTATTCCATTAGTGATCGATCCTGTGATGATTGCTAAAGGTGGACATTCTTTATTACAACAACAAGCAATTGAGGCGCTGAAGGAACAGTTAATACCACTTGCAACTGTGATAACGCCAAACATTCCGGAAGCAGAAGTACTGACAGACATGAAGATCTGTACTGATGAAGAGATTCAACTAGCAGCAGAAAAACTTATCCAGCTCGGTGCAAATGCTGTGGTCATAAAAGGTGGACATCGCAGTGACGTGCTCGATGCGAAAGACTATTATGCTGATGCGGACGGACAATCATTCACAGTCACTACCCCTTGGATCCAAACGAAAGACACACATGGAACGGGTTGCACGTTTGCAGCTGCTTTGACGGCTTTTCTTGCAAGAGGTTATTCTCTACCCGATTCAGTAGCCGAGGCAAAGCAATTCATTCAAGCAGCAATTGAAAATGGCTTACAACTTGGCTCAGGTCATGGTCCTACAAATCATTGGGCTTATGGACAGTTAAAAAGGGAGATGCTCTGATGCGACAAGTAGAAGTGAGGAAAGCATTGGGCTTATACTTTGTCATGGGTACACCAAACGTAAAAAACCATGAACCCTTAGCTGTATTGGAAGCAGCACTTCGTGGCGGTGTTACGTGTTTCCAGTTGCGCGAAAAAGGTAACGGCGCATTAACGGGCGATGCTTTACTTGGATTCGCAAGAAAGTGTCAGGCATTATGCAGATTATATCGTGTACCGTTTATAGTTAATGACGATGTAGATTTGGCATTAGCACTTAACGCGGATGGTGTACACGTTGGACAAGACGATGAACAGGCAGACAGTGTTCGAAAACGTATAGGACCTGATAAATGGCTTGGCGTCTCGACGCATAACGCAACTGAGGTTCAACTCGCACAGTCGATCGGTGCCGATTACATAGGCCTTGGCCCCATTTATCCAACCGCAACTAAACTGGATGCTTCAGACGTTGTCGGAACAAACTTAGTGGAAAAAATTCATACAGCATTTCCCGACATGCCAATGGTAGCAATTGGTGGGATTACACTAGATACTACGGAGTCTATTATACAAGC
Source organism: Sporosarcina ureae (assembly GCF_002109325.1). Lineage (GTDB taxonomy): Bacteria > Bacillota > Bacilli > Bacillales_A > Planococcaceae > Sporosarcina > Sporosarcina ureae_C. The sequence continues at coordinate 1,698,035 of NZ_CP015348.1, forward strand.
AGGTGCAGATGGCGTGGCGGTAGTATCTGCCATTGCCTCCGCTACCGACCCACAAAAAGCTGCAAAATCTATTTCAAAAACGATCCATTCTACTCTAAAGTAAACGAGGTTGCTATGAATACACGTAAAATGATTTTCATGACGATGTTCGTCGCAATTGCAGTCGCAGGCTCTGCATTCGTTTCATTTCCGGCTGGCATTGCTAGGGCCTATCCTATTCAACATGCGGTAAATGTGATTGTCGCTATTGTGATGGGGCCAGCAGCAGCTGTTACCGTTGCTTTCGTGACAGGATTGGTCCGTATATTGACAGGAACTGGTTCATTGCTCGCATTTCCAGGCGGTATGATTGGCGCCTTTTTGGCGGGTGTTCTGTACAAGCGATTTAATAAGAATTGGAGTGCAGGCGTTGGAGAAATTATCGGTACTGGTTTGATTGCGCCTTTATTTGCTGTCCCGTACGCAAAGATTCTAATGGGCACTACGGTGACTGCATTTTTCTTCTTGCCACCGTTTCTCGTATCAACAGTTAGCGGCACTATTATTGGTCTGCTACTAGCTCCTAGACTTTTAAAGTTAAATTTATTTAAAGATTTAAAGTGAATTACGACAAAAGATCCGCAGAGAAGAATCTCTGCGGATCTTTTGTCGATTTCCCGGGAAATACCGTGTATTATTTATTCACTTGATTATAATAGCGCTGCATCTCTTCCTTCGGTACCATGTTTCCACCGGTTCCCCACACTAGATGTGTAGCGTTTATAGAATTGGCTAACGGGAGTTTAGATTTTATTACGTGTACAGGACCTGTCATACCTGCAAGTGCGGAAGGTTCTAACCAAATGTCTTCACTGTCTGCGAGCACTTTCAACAATTTGAACAATGTCTGATCCCCTACCGTATAGCATCCCGTCAAGAAAGGTTCTATCGTTTTTCCGACAAAAGCCGATGCTGTACCAACCGCTAATCCGTCGGCTGCTGTTTGATTATCCAATCCAAAGTCCGCTACGGATACTTGATCATGCATTCCCGTCATCATACCAATCATCATGCACGGTGAATGAGTAGGTTCAGCAAACAAGCAATGAACATGATCGCCTAATGCTATCTTTAGTCCGAATGCCACGCCGCCTGGACCTCCTCCCACCCCGCAAGGTAAGTAGACAAATAAGGGATGATCTTTATCCACGACGATATGCTGTGATTTTAATTGTGACGCAACTCGTTCCCCTGCCACCGCATAGCCTAGGAATAAATCAATAGAATTTTCATCATCGACAAAGTGACACATTGGATCTGCATCCGCTTGACGTCGACCTTCTTCCACCGCTTTACTGTAATCATCAGCATATTCCACTACAATGACGCCTTTTGAACGCAATAACTCTTTCTTCCACTGCTTAGCATCTGCCGACATATGTACATTGACATTAAAGCCAAGTTTTGCACTCATGATTCCAATACTAAGTCCTAAATTGCCCGTCGAACCTACAGCAATCTTATGTTTCCCGAACAGCTCACTAAATGCCTTCTCATTAAATTGACTATAGTCTTTCGTAGAATCGAGCAACTGATGATCAATAGCCAATGTTTCAGCATGTTTTAGTATTTCATAAATACCTCCACGCGCTTTTATGGAACCTGAAATCGGAAGCGCATTATCCTGTTTTAACAACAGTCTACCCGGAATATCTGTCTTATACATTGATTCAAGTGCATGCTTCATTTGCTTAATTTCTGTCAAAGGAGATTCAATTATGCCATCCTGAGTATCCGGAAAAACTTTTGCCAAATAAGGGGCGAAACGCTCTAACCTTTGACTAGCATCCTTTATATCGTCTTCTGATACGCGTGTTTTCATTAGTCCGCTAGCTACGGATTCTAGTAAAGGATTACACCATAACACCTCTTGCTTTTCCATCACCTTTTGCAACAAAGGCAGTTTCTTAAGCCATTCATTTCGCATAAGATCATTCACGTCGTGTCGCCCCCTTATAATAAATTCAGCCTCAGTATAACATAGCGACTTTGCCATATTTATAGAGATTTTGCATGATTCATCCGTCATTATTCGCCGAAGTCAGAAATTGATTTTAACTAAACCAACCTTTTTCATTAAAGAGCGTAATCGCTTCTATGCGATTGCGTACACCGAGCTTGTCCAAGATTGTCGATACATAATTTCGAACGGTCCCAGGGGACAAAAATAACTCCGCGGCAATTTGCTTCGTAGTTTTTCCTTCTGACACAAGCTTCAGTACTTGTACTTCCCGCTCGGTCAACGGATTTTTCTCTTCTTCCTTCATATCAAAGGCTAAATCGATTAATTCTGGTGCATAGATACGACGTCCTTCAATAATGGAATGAATAGATTTTACGAGTTCTTCAATCGGATTATCTTTTAGTAAATATCCACGGACTCCGGCATTACGTGCCCGTTCGAAATAGCCTGCTCGTGCAAAAGTTGTCAAAATGATAATCTGACAATCTAAGTCTTGGAGTTCTTCTGCAGCGTCGAGGCCCGTTTTAATAGGCATCTCTATATCCATAATACAAACATCCGGCTGAAGGGTTTTAACTAAATCTATGGCTTCCTGACCATTCTTGGCCTTGCCCACCACTTCCATATCTTCTTCCAGATTCAATAACGACCCTAGCGCACCGAGCAGCATTCCTTGATCTTCTGCGATTACAATGCGGATCATATTCATCCCTCCTTTATTTGTTTCAAGACAGCAGGTACGGAAATTTTAAGCTGCGTCCCATTGTCACTCGTAACCGATAATTTACCGTTAACGAATTCCAATCGTTCTTTCATACCATCCAGTCCGTTACCCGGTAAGTTTGCCCCGTCTTTCGCTATACCAATTCCGTTATCTTTCACTTTAATTACAAATGATTTTTCTGTGTGTTCAAATTGGATATAGCATCGCTCTGCATAGCTATGTCTCACTACATTATTGATCGCTTCTTTCAAACACATAACTAGTACATTTTCTACAATAGGAGACATGTCAGGGAAGTTTGGATTGCCTTCTATCTCCACTTCAATTTCAGCTGCTTTTAGCAATTGTTGAACTCGAACCAGTTCATCTTTAATCTTCACTCGTCGCATGCCACTGACGAGAACGCGCACTTCTTTTAAAGCAGTACTGGATATTTGACGTATATCTTGAATCTCTGCTTTTGCGGTTTCGATATCTCGATCCATTAATTTAGAAGCTAGATCACTTTTCAAACCAATCATCGATAACTTTTGTCCTAACGTATCATGGAGATCCCGTGCAATTCGCTCGCGTTCTTGAATAATCATTAGCTCGGATATCCGTTCCCTGGCAATCTCTAACTGATCTTGCAGTAAGTCCCGCTTTTGTCGATTGTATAGATTAAAAGGCAATAATACTACGCCAATAACCGTAATAATGACAAAGTGGATTTGTGGTAAAAACAACTCAATTTCAAGAAAGAATCCTGCAACAATTGCTGCAATTAAAATCGCAATATGTAATCCGTAAATAATGAAAAACCCGACTGGCCTTCTAATATTACCAATGGAAAATGCAATGAACAAAGATAAATAGACATAACCAAATAATAATGTCATGACGACCGAAATAACGATTTCAAAACTGATCCACATATACATAAGACCACTTTTGGACCTGGCGGAGAAATAGTAAGAAAGGAAAAATAACACTAATAATATAACGCCAATCGTTAAATTAAATGGAGACGCGCTTCGTAAAATAAAAAAGAAAGGCAATATACAAAATACAACCCAAGCATAAATACTGAGCCATGGGCTTTTTGGAAATATACTATACCAACTATACATCAGTTCTGATCGCCATCCTTTTCATTTCATTGTAACAAATATTTACTTGTCTAGCTCTCTCGAGATATTTACGCAAAATAAAAAGGCGGAGAAGGATTACTCCTTCTCCCGCCATTTTATGATAAGCGTGTACGTTTCGGTTTTAAATCAATTGATAACTTTTCTTTTGGTACATATTGTTTTGCTTCTTTAAATGTGATGAATTTTTTATTAGCTGGATCATATAAGCGGTAACGCAATGATTCAAAGCTAGTCTTCAATGTAATCGTTGTTGCTTTGTGTAGTGGCGGAGTTAATTCATGCGCCATTTCCAAGTTATAGTTTGGTACACGTGGTGCTAAGTGATGCACGTGGTGGAATCCGATATTTCCTGTTGCCCACTGTAGAGCACGTGGCAATTGATAGTATGAACTTCCTTCAACTGCTGCTTTAACATAATCCCAGTCCGATTCCTCTTCGAAATAAGAATCTTCAAATGTATGTTGGATGTAGAACAACCAAATACCAAGGGCACCAGCCGTGAACATCATCGTACCTTGAATCAGCAAGAATGCTTTCCAGCCAATAGCTACGATTAATACTGTATAAACTGCAATAAGAATAATATTGATCAAATATGTGTTCATACGCTCTTTCTTACGCGCGTCTTTACGGTTAAAGCGACCTGCGATTAGTACCAAATATAAAGGTCCAAATCCGAATAACACAATAGGGTTACGGTAAACACGGTAGCTGAAACGTTCGAACTTAGAAGCATTTTCGTATTCTTCAACGGTCATGACCCAGATATCTCCAACACCGCGTTTGTCTAAGTTTGAACTAGATGCGTGGTGAATCGAGTGCTCTCTTTTCCATTTTTCATACGGGAATAATGTCAAGACGCCAGTGATTGTTCCTACAATGCTATTCGCTTTCTTATTGCGGAAGAATGAACCGTGCGTGCAGTCATGGAAGATGATGAATGTGCGAACTACAAAGAACGCTGCAACGATTGATAACACTACCGTTAGAGTTACAGATACGCTCAGGCTCTGGTAAGCCAAGAACCACAGAATAAATACTGGTGGAATCGTGTTGATCATTTGAACAATGCTCTTTTTCAGATCGGACTTCGCGAAAGGCGCGACGTCTTTGTGCAGTTGCTTTGTTTGCTCTTTACTCATGTTTGAATTTCCCTCCTATTGGGTTTGCTAGTACATTAAGAATACCTTTTATACGGAGGGAGGGGTAGGCATAGATGTCATGACTTTGAGATGACAAATGTCATATGTTTTAGGTGGTGGTTGATATGACAATGTTTAGATTGGGGCGTGACTCCAGATAGATCGGGTCGTTGCTCGAGTTAGGCTTTGTCGTTGAAAGTAGTGAGGGTCATGCTTTGGACTCGCGCAGGCACGTGGGGGATTGCCTCCAGCCAGGAGCCAACTAGCGGTGGAGCTGCTAGCTGTCTCATGGCCACGGCCTACCCCGCAGTTGTGCCTGCGCTACTGAGTACTTACCAAGTTAGGTTGTGGTTTATAAATGATGAAGATCAGAGGATCGTTGCTCGACATTGGTTTGTGCATGGAAAGTAGTGAGGGTCGTGCTTAGGACTCGCGCAAGCACGTGGGGGATTGCCTACAGCCATGAGCCAACTAGCGGTGGGGCTGCTAGCTGTCTCACGGCCACGGCCTACCCCGCAGTTGTGCCTGCGCTACTAAGTACTTACCAAGTTTGTTTGTGGTTTATAGGAGATAAAACCAGTGACTGGGTAGTACTAGTTACTATTCTTGCAAAACAAGAATCAGAACTGCCCTACGCCCTATCAAACGAAGGCGGCTGCACGTGGTAGGCGTAGTAATGAGACAGTCAGGCGAACTTCCTGTCTGGCTCATTGCGGAAGCCATCCACCACCGCCGAAGTGGGGTCAATGACCGCTCCACTTACATAGACAGTCAAATCAACTTTTGCATAAAACAAGGAAGAGTATGGGTTCGCAAAACAGCTACCTAACATCGTATCCTACTTACTTGTACGGACAAATTATTTGTGTACTCGAAAAACAAGAATCAGAACTGCCCTACACACTATCAAACGAAGGCGGCTGCACGTGGTAGGCGTAGTAATGAGACAGCCAGGCGTACTTCCTGTCTGGCTCATTGCAGAAGCCATCCACCACCGCCGAAGTGGGGCCAATGACCGCCCCACTTATATTGCCAGCCAAAACTCCATCATCCAACCTATTGATCCCTACATTTCACTGTACATTCATTTTACAATCGTTCAGAATATACACCTATAGAAAGGAATGTATACCATGCGTGAATTATCACTTCGTTTAGTATCCGTTTGGATTATTTGTATTTTATTCACCGGCTTTTTCGCCTATATTGCCAGATCCATTCATCAACATACGATCTCGAGTTTTGATGAGCCTATTATAGATGTAATACAAGGCACACAAACTTCGGGTTTGACGTCTATTATGAAGACATTTACTACAATCGGCTCCACCACTACAGTCGCGTTGCTCGCTGTACTTACACTTGCCGTTCTTCTATGGAAGAAACATAAGGCACAGGCCGTATTATTCGCTGCGGTACTTGGGGGGACAGGCATTCTCAATCAAGTCCTTAAATTCATCTTCAAACGTGAACGTCCTGACTTTGATCGCTTAATAGATATTGGTGGGTACAGCTTCCCAAGTGGACACACGATGATGGCGTTCAGTCTTTATACCATTCTCGCTTATATCATTTGGCGGAACTTACGTAATGTATGGGCACGTACGGGTATTACTATTCTTGCCATCTTTATGATCGTAATGATCGCGGTTAGCAGGATTTACCTGGGCGTACATTTCCCAAGCGATATAGTCGGTGGTGTATTAGCTAGTTCAGTCTGGTTATGTGCATCCATTGCATTATATCAGCGTTTACAACGCTCACAATTGGGTAAATTACAGACGTAGTAGGATACTACAAAACTATAAAAGGAGGTTATGTGTATGTGGAAGGATTTTAAGGAGTTTGCGTTTAAAGGAAATATTTTCGATTTGGCAATCGGTGTCGTAATTGGTGCAGCTTTCGGAACAATTGTTTCTTCTTTAGTTGAAAATATTATGACACCACTTATTGGAGTTTTGTTAGGTGGTCTAGACTTCTCTTCATTGAGTTATACAATTGGCGATGCTGCAATAAAATACGGTCTATTCATTCAATCTATCATTGATTTCTTGATTGTTGCAGGTTCGATCTTCGTCTTCTTACGGGTACTTATGAAGTTGAAAATGAAGCCAGCTGAGATAGTTGAAGAAGAAGAGGAAGAAAAACCACTAGATATAAAAGAGGAATTGCTCACTGAGATTCGTGATTTATTAAAAAGCGAACGATAAAATAACCATCACTCACTCATTTGGATAGATTACGGCCACGATTGTCTCACAAAGTCCATTGCAACGCGCCTGTCGAGGTGTTACAATGATAGGCAGGATACTGATCAAAGGAGAGGATATTCATGTGGTTCGTCTATATCATGTATGCATTGTTCGCATTTATTCTTGGTGGAACAGTACTTGGACTAGTCCGTACGTTCAGCAGCAATAACTAATACAAACAAACAGCAGTGAATGAGCGGGCTTAAAGCCTTTTCATCCACTGCTTTTTATATGTCTAAAACTACTGCCGAAACAATGAAATGAGCCATGTAGTAGCATCCATTCCGTATATTTCACGGATATCATCTATTTCTTTATGGGCGAGTAGTTGACCTTCTTTCATCACGATCATCTCATCCAATAATGGTTCTACTTCTTTAATTTCATGTGTAGAGAGGAGAACGGTTTGCCATTCTGTATCGGTGAAACGGATGAGCCCCCTTGCTATATCTTCCCGTACCATCGGATCTAATCCCGAAAACGGCTCATCAAGCAAATAATAGGAAGCATTTCTTCCAAGTGTTGCAGCAATTTTCACTCGGCCCTGGTTACCTTTTGACAGCGTGCTGATCTTTGCATCCAGTGGGATACTAAGAAACTCTGCGATTTCCTCTGCTTTCTTCCTGTTGAAATCCTTAAACTGCGAATTATAGAAATCAAATAATTGTTTTACATTAAATTCCGGAAAAAACAAATCACCATCAGGCATATAAGCTACTGAAGAAGCGACTCTCCTTGTGATTTTATTGTTATCAAACACTGCAAGCCCGGTAGTAGGTGTCAATAACCCTGCTACTATTTTAAGCAGTGTCGTTTTCCCACTACCGTTTTCACCTACCAGTCCAATGATTCTTCCTTTGGGCAACGTAAGTGACACTCCATCCAATGCTCGCTTAGCTCCATAACGTTTCGAAACAATCTGCAATTCAATCATCACTTCCACCCCGCTTCTGTAAGTAGTGGACCATTTCGTTCGTTGTGAAGCCTAGAGCCTCAACATTTTGAATGAATGACTCGACAAGTTGCTCTTTCATCTCTTCACGGAGTTCTTGAATCCTTGCATGATTTTCTGTCACGAATGATCCCTGCCCCCTTCTCGTATCGGTAATCCCTAGATTCTCAAGTTCCCTATAGACCCTTTGCATTGTGTTAGCATTCACGCCGACCAAAACAGCATATTCCCGTACAGATGGTAACTTCTCCCCTACTGCAAGCGTGCCTCGAATGATTTCCCCCATAATGTGATCGACGAGTTGTTGGTAAATCGGTTTATCTGGTAGAAATTCCATACTCATCGTTACACCCTCACTTTCTTCTCAAAGAACATAGATCCTATCATTAGTAATACAAAGCTGATGATTAGGTAAAAGGCTAAATTGCCTACCGAAAAGGCAATGCCATCCGGTACAAACCCCATGAAAAAGTAACTCGTATGTTCATTGTAAAAGGACTCATCCGTCAGCCGTACTGATACAATCGTACGAAGCCAATCAAAGAATCCATTAATTCGTAGTTGTTCCCAAATGACTAATGCACTCACAATGAACAGCAAGATGAATGGTATCGAAAAGAAGCGCAGTCTTGACTTAATCACTTTATATACACTCCAGAAGAACCAACCAGTAGCCGTCATAAAGATCAACTTTATGGATAGCGCCAGTACTACACTGACTAATGCCAACACTTCTTTCCCTTCAACTCCTATTGTCCCGTCTTTTATTACATAGAGGACGATCCCACCGAGAAAACCGCTAAAGAATAAGCTGCCTAATGCCAGCAAAACGGCAAATGTTAATTTAGCACCGACGAGTTGAACCATGGATGTTGGAGAATGTAACCACATATCCAATGTCCTCATCTCTCTTTTCAAACTTTCGAATAAGATAAAAACACCAGCAAATATATGCAAAACGAGCAAAACACCCACAATGATATGCGTATTATCGTACAGTGTATCTAGTCTTCCAGCGAAGCTCGTTACTAAAGGGGGTGCTACCGTAATGACTACTATATCCAGCAGAAAAATCCAAAATATCAACCTCTTTAACATAATCCATTCTTTCTGTATTAGACCGCCAAATACTGTCTTCATCTTTAAAACACTCCTTCCACTCTAGTGTATTAGTTATATAATACACTAGAACTTAAAAATTGACTAGGCATTTCTAAAATAAAAACACAAGGCCGAAACGGATGCCCGTTTCGGCCTTGTGTTTTGATCAATGCTTCATCAATCTTCGTTGCTTACGAAGTTCACGTCGTGCAGGTGCAGTTTCGAAAAGACGTTTTTCCAATTCCGTTTCGGGATACACTTCCGCCACGGGTATCGGACAGTTCGTGTCATCTACCGCAACCATCGTACAGAATGATTCCGTCGTTAACCTCACTTCACCTGTCACAAGGTTTTTGGAATGTACAGAAATGAACACTTCCATTGAAGTACGGCCAACTGAAGTAACTATCGCTTCAAGTTCAATAACGTCTCCTAGCAAAGCAGGAGAAACGAAATCGACAGAATCGATCGAAGCGGTGATCGCAGCTCGTGTGCCCGCATGTTTCATAGCAGAAATCGCTGCAATTTCATCGATGTAGGAAAGTACTTTACCACCGAAAATGGATTGAATATGATTTGTATCCGGTGGTAAGACTAGCTTACTCTGGATCGTTCTCGATTCACTCATTGGTTTTTGTTCAGACATGAAGACAGCTCCCTTTTCTATATACTCTTTTCAGTATACATAAAAGAAGGGAGTCTTCGCTAATACTTGCTGTTTATAGTTTTCGTACGATTAAATAATTCTGCGCACTCTACAGACATTTTCAGCATATACAGACTTATTCAGCTCAATTTGTTCAATTAATTTCCCAGTTGAAGGTGCGTGAAGAATTTTTCCGTTGCCCACGTACATCGCTACATGATGAATACACTGTTCTTCATTCTCAAAAAAGAGTAAATCACCTTTTTGCCAATCTGCAGAGTCAAGCGAGATCGGTCTACCGGCTTCTGCCTGATCCACAGCATCACGTGGTAGACCAATTCCGCAAGCTTCCCAAATAGCACGAATAAACCCCGAGCAATCAAAGCCCCATGCAGACATACCCCCCATAAATAGGGTAAGCCCATGAAACGTCTTCCCAGTGTAAGCGTGCGATGAATCGATTCTTCTCCCACCGTCTCCACATCTGATGCATTCAATAACTTCCAGCCATGCGGTGTCCACACACGTAGTTTCTTCCCCCTCCGTTCACCGGAAGGAAAAATTGTGTTGAACGATACACGTAAAAAGAATGTACCTGATTCATCAAACAGTGCAGCTTTTGGATTCGAAACCCGAACAAACTCTTCTGCCCTTATTCGTTCCCGCATAGAAAGTTGAACGAGTGGCACCCAGCCTGGATAGCCGCGTGGATCTTTACGTGTCTGCTGGGAAATGGCAACTATACGTGCCCAATCGCCAACGACATCCTCAACAATCACGGGCTCGCCATATAATAGCTGTGTTTGGATTTGATTCTTCTCACTTAATGCTAGACGTTCCTCATAAGATAGATGGGATAGCCATCTATCCATTTGCACGGGATGATCCAAGGCAGGTAAATCCGCCACACGTGGAGAATCAGGATCCGTCCACACCGTCGCAACGCTAACAGCGCACATCCATTTTTCATTTATATGCATATGTTTTCACCTACTGTATCATTAGTTTCAAGACCAGACTCCTTACTGAATTCCATTTGTGAACGGGTATACATTACACCACTAGCAGTAGACTCTATACCATTTACTACAGCCAATCCATTGATTTTCAAGGCTTCAAGGATTCCCCCCAACTTCATCAATTTAATATTCAGTACATTCATTGCGCGCACCTCTAGCAACTTCCTGGCATTGTTAGCTGAAAATAATGATTCATCTGTCATGATCAACGTGCTTGTCTGTCTTGTGATCACTCTCAAATCTTCTATATCCTATGCGGCAAGTGGCTGTTCTATTAATTTCAAATTCAGTCTGTCATCTTTTCATTAGTAAATGAAGCATACCGAAGCCCACGGCAAGACGTTCTGCAGATTCCTTTCCATACTGGATGACATAACGAAAACCCCCGACGCTTGTTAAACAAGTGTCGGGGGTTTATTTGACGTTCACCAATTACACAATATAAACCGTGCGAATTTGCATTTATTCTACTCCCGGTAAGATCGTCAATGTCTTATTATGTGCATCCAAACGTCCTTTCACGCCAAATGGAATGGCAATGTTCGGCTCACAATGACCGATACGGAATCCTTTCACGACAGGTTGATTCAGATTGCCGAAATAATGGTCGAACACTTCATTCATTGCAAGTGAAGCATCTGGCTTCGTTGGTGTCGATTTCGCAAAATCACCAATCACGATGCCTGCTGCCTCGCGAAGCTTGCCTGCGAGACGTAATTGGTTGAGTAGGCGATCTACTTTATACGGCTCTTCACCTACATCCTCGAGTACGAGTAAACGGTTATTCGTCTTGATCTCAAATTCACTGCCTAAACTATTAACGAGTTGCGTTAAATTACCGCCGATCACTTCACCTTCTGCTACCCCGCCAACAAGCGTTTCTAGTGGTGAGATTGCTTCCGTGTAATGAACTTCTACAGGGGAAAACAATTGCCCGAACATTTTACCGGACATCTCATGGAATGTCTCCTGTGCAACACAGGATGCCAGCATCGGCCCATGGAATGTCACGAGGCCTGCACCTTGACGGATCACGGTATGTAGATAGGTAATATCACTAAATCCCCAAAACACTTTTGGATTATCGTGAATTAAATCGAGATCTAGTTGCTCGGCATAGCGGGCAGAACCGTATCCGCCACCCGCGCAGAAAATACCCTTCACTTCAGGATCTTTGAACATGTCATGCAAATCAGCAAGTCTCTCTTCATCAGTCCCTGCCAAATAACCATTTTTCTTATACACGGACTGTCCTACTTTATAGCGAAGACCTAATTGCTCCAAAAATTGAAATGACCGCTCTAAAACCTTACGTTCTACAGGACTAGCAGGCGCCACAATCCCAATCACATCACCTTGTACTAAACGTGCTGGACGAATCATTCTACTCATCACCCTTTCTACGTCCTACTTTATCATATTCACGAAACTCCATCGTCATCACGAGCTTTCTACTACATATGAAATGGATTGTGGGTAATCATTAAGTTATCCCCCCTTATGAACAGTTAATCCCCTGTTATTGTGCATACTTTATATAAACTTACTTAAATAACAGAAAAAGTTATTCACAATTCTTCTTTTGTGGATAGTTTTATTGAGAATAAAAAAACGAACAACTGATATATGTCAGTTGTCCGGTAAATAGTTAGCTATTTGTTAATTGATTTTTAGATGCGTTGATTAACGTACGAACCGTTTCGTGATCTCCTACATGAAGGGCCGTGACGATCGCACTTCCTACAATTACCCCGTCAGCCAAGGATCCTAGTGATCTCACTTGCTCAGGAGTCGATATCCCGAATCCAGCAAGTACTGGAACAGAACTAGCCGCTTTAAGCCGCTCCAAGTGACCTTCAAGTCCTTCTGTAAATGATGAACGGACACCCGTGATACCGTTTACTGTCACTGCGTAAATGAAACCTTCAGCTGCTTTCGCGATGGCTTCGATTCGCTCAGTGGGACTTGTGAGCGAAACCAATTGGATCAGCGCCACATCGCTATTCTTTAATGCATCTTTCAACATTCCGCTTTCTTCAAGCGGAAGATCCGGAATGATCAAACCATAGACTCCACTTGCTTCGCAATCTGCTGCAATGGCTGTCAAACCGTAGCTAAGCACAGGATTCAAATACGTCATGATGACTAGCGGAACCGTTACTTCTTCCTTGAACGATGCTAGTTCTTTCATTACTTTACGAAGTGTAATCCCCTCAGCAAGAGCACGTTCACCCGCCTGTTGAATCACTTCACCATCCGCTACTGGATCGGAAAATGGAATGCCTACTTCAATTGCTGTTGCACCTGCTTCTTGCAGGAAGAGGATAGTCTTTTTCAACGTCTGCAATCCGCCGTCCCCCGCCATAATATACGGAACAAATGCTTTATTACCCTGCTCATTACAATGTAGAATCGCTTGCATTACTTGTTGTTTTGTCATTTCGTTTGCCCTCCTAGCGCATCACGGACTGTTTGCATATCTTTGTCACCGCGGCCCGACAGACAGATGACGAGCGTCTCTTCTGCTTTCATTTCTTTCGCTAGTTGAACTGCATAATAGACGGCATGCGCACTTTCTAAAGCAGGAATAATTCCCTCAACACGAGATAGTAGTTGCACTCCTTCTAGTGCTTGCTGATCCGTAACGGAGTCATACTTCACACGCTTTATATCAGCTAAATGGCAATGTTCCGGTCCTACTGCAGGGTAATCGAGACCTGCTGAAATCGAGTGCGCTTCTTGGATGAAGCCATCGTCATCTTGTAGTACATACATATACGCACCATGCAAAACCCCTTCTTGTTTACCTGCAATGGCTGCCGCGTGTTTGCCTGTTGAAATACCGCTACCCGCTGCTTCTACACCGTACAATTTCACGTCTTGATCATCGATGAAAGGATGGAACATACCAATCGCGTTACTACCGCCACCAATACAAGCCACGACTGCATCAGGCAGACGTCCTTCATGTTCCACGATTTGCTTACGTGTTTCATCCCCAATGACACGCTGGAAATCACGAACAATTTGTGGGAATGGATGTGGGCCTAGGGCTGATCCGAGAATATAATGTGTGTCATCTACATTTGAAACCCAGTAGCGTAGTGCTTCATTCACTGCGTCCTTCAACGTTCCTGAACCTTTATCGACGGAAACTACCTTCGTGCCGAGAAGTTCCATACGGAAAACATTTAGTTCTTGACGACGGATATCTTCTTTCCCCATGAAAACAACGCACTCTAGGCCGAGTAACGCACAAGCAGTAGCTGTTGCCACACCATGTTGGCCGGCGCCTGTCTCTGCCACAATTTTCTTCTTGCCCATACGAATCGCAAGCAATGCCTGGCCAAGAGAGTTGTTGATTTTATGAGCACCTGTATGGTTCAAATCTTCACGTTTTAAATAGATTTTTGCGCCACCTGCATGCTTCGTCAAACGCTCTGCAAAAAACAAAGGTGTTTCACGACCAACAAATTCTTTTAAATAGTAATCCAGTTCTTTTGAAAACGCAGGATCTTGCTGCGCTTCTTCGTAAGCCAATTCTAATTCCTGTAGTGCAGTCATCAATGTTTCCGGAACGAATTGTCCCCCAAATTTCCCGTAGCGTCCTTTAGTTTCTGTTGTCATGACAATCTCTCCTACCCTTCGCTGTATGAATAAACGTCTGAATGCGTCCCGTGTCTTTTTGCTTCTCTATTTCCACACCACTAGAGACATCTACCATGTATGGATTCACTTGCCCTAGCGCTTCCTGCACATTTCCTGCATGCAATCCACCGGCTAAAATAATCTGCTCTTTTGACACTCCAGCATTTTCAAGTAATGACCAGTCGAACGTCTTACCGCTACCGCCTTTGTATTCAACACCTGGTGTATCAAATAAATAATAATCCACGTCATAGGTAGTAGCGAGCTTCACGTCGTCTTCAGTTTCTATAGCAAGTGCTTTAATGGAAGGTAACCCTACTTGCTGAATGAAAGCTGGCGTCTCTTCTCCGTGGTACTGAATATAATCAAGCGGCACTTCTTTAAAAGTCTTTTGCAGTTGCTCGATCGTTTCATCAACGAAGACACCAATTTTCAACACGGTCGGCGGGATGAGCATTGCCAATTCACGCGCCTGCTCTATCGTCACTTCCCTGCGACTAGGTGCGAAGACAAAACCTATTGCATCCGCACCTGCATCTACAGCCGCTTTCACATGTTCAGGTTTCATCAATCCGCAAATCTTAACTTTTGTCATGGTCGAATCACGTGTTTTTCTACTTGTAATGCTTGCAAGGCTTCCTTCACTGAATCACTGCGCATCAACGATTCTCCGACAAGCACTGCACTTGCTCCCGCTTTCGATGCACGTTCTGCATCCTCACGTCCCCAGATTCCACTTTCGCTGACAAACACACGCTCTTCATCAAACGGGAAGTGTGATGCGATCAGTTCCGTATGTGCTAAATCCACTTCGAATGTATGCAGATCACGATTATTGACACCGATGATTCTCGCATCAATCGCCAATGCTCGCTGTAGTTCTTCGACGTTATGCACCTCGACAAGTACATCCAAACCTTCTTCATTGGCATACGTATACAGACTTCCGAGCGTTTCATCATCAAGCGCAGCCACAATCAATAAAATAACGGAGGCACCTGCACTTTTTGCTTGGTCGATCTGAACTTTATGGATGATAAAGTCTTTGCATAATAATGCGATCGGTACCGCGTCCGCTACTGCAGATAAATCTTCAAATGACCCTTTGAAAAATTCCTGATCCGTCAGTACGGATATACACGCAGCACCTGCTTCATAATAGGCTTTTGCTTGCTTTACTGGATTTGCACCTTCTGCGATGATTCCTTTGGAAGGTGAGGCACGCTTCATTTCAGAAATGACTTGGACGTGTTTGGCTTTTCTTAATGTCTGATAAAGTGATGGACGTATGATCTCTCGCTCGGGAAATATCGTGTTACTTTTTAACAGACGTTCTACTTCTATCTTCTTCTGTGCAATAATTTTATCTAAAATCGTCATTGGATAACCGCCTTTTGCCGGATCAATTCGCTGAATGCGACAACGGCCTCTAATTTTTCTAACGCTTTGCCCGAAAGTATACTTTCTGTGGCAACTTTTACACCTTCTTGAATAGTAGACACTTTGCCATTTGCGAACAAACCGATTCCTGCATTCAATACGACTGTATCGAACTTCGGTCCACGTTCTCCACTTAAGATCGATCGCGTTGTTGCAGCATTTTCTACTGCATTTCCACCTTTAATCGCTGACAATGGTGCATATTCAAGTCCCACGTCATCTGCAGTCAATGAAAACGGAATTAAATCGCCATGATCGAGTAGGACAAATTCATTCTGACCTGCTAAAGACGCTTCATCCATCCCCCCTGCTCCACTTACGACAATTGCCCGTTCCCGCCCTAGCATTCTCAGTACGGAAGCATACTCCATAATGAAATCAGGACGGTTAATACCCGTGAATTGTGTTTCCAGTGATACAGGATTCGTTAAGGGACCTACTAAATTAAAGATCGTTGTTTTACCGATTTTATTTCGTATAGCACCAATTCGTTTCATTTTCGGATGAATAGCTGGCGCGAATAAAAATGCGATTCCTTGTTGTTCTAATAAATTCTGCATATCTGTTATCTGGAAGTCTGGATGAATGCCAAGTGCATCCAAGACGTCTTGGCTCCCTGACGCGCTCGATATTTTACGGTTACCATGTTTCGCAACCTGTACACCCGCACCTGCCAAAACAAAGGCAGCTGTCGTACTAATATTAAATGTATTGACGCCATCTCCGCCTGTTCCACAGTTATCCAAATAACGTGCTTCTGCTGGTGTTAGTTCATTTGCATAGGTTTTCATCACAGCGGCCAGTGCGGCTACTTCATGTGAGGTTTCGCCTTTCTTTGATAACGCGATCAAGAATTGTGCAATTTGCTCTTCATCTGTCTCATCGCGAAACATTAGCTCGGCTGCTTCTCTCATTTCTTCATACATTAAGTGACGTTGCTTCTCTACTATAGTTAAAAATTTCTCCATACTCGTCTTCCCCCTTCTCGTCTCAGCGCTGTCGCTATCCTTCGGTAAGGCTTGAGCCTTAGTAATTACTTTGCCGTTTCCGTTGCTTCAAGCAAGGAACGGGCTTTATTGGATGTTTCTTTATATTCTAGTGATGGAACAGAAGCTTCTACTATTCCAGCGCCTGCTTGAACATAAGCTTTACCGTCTTTGACAAGCATCGTGCGAATTGTGAGTGCGAAGTCGATATTACCATTCAAACCGATATAACCAATCGCACCACCGTAAATTCCGCGATGCTGGTCTTCTAATTCATCAATCATATCCATAGCAGCCGTTTTTGGAGAGCCTGTTACAGTACCAGCAGGCATCGTCGCCTTCAATGCATCCAGTGCATGTAAGCCTGGAGCTAGGTCACCTTTCACTTCAGAAACTAAGTGCATGACGTGTTCATAGCGAACGGTCTCCAAATAATTCGCCACTTCAATTGTTTCTGGGCGACAGATTTGCTGTAGTTCTTTCTTGCTCACTTCAACTAACATATCGTGTTCGGACAGCTCTTTCGGATCATTACGCAACTCCACTTCAAGTGCTTGATCTTCCGCTTGATCTCGACCTCGTCTGCGAGTTCCTGCAATAGGATTCGTTAATACTTGCTCTCCCGTAACACGCACCAGACTTTCAGGTGATGTTCCGATGACGGTATGATCTTCAAACTCCATGTAATACATATATGGAGATGGATTACGTCGGCGCAGTTTACGATACAATGCGAATGGATCACCCGTAATATCTGCTTCTAAACGTCGTGATAGGACTACTTGTTCCGCCTGCCCTTCTTTAATTGCATCAATCACAATCTGGACACGTCGTTCAAACTCTTCTTTTGATATGGCACAACGATAATCGGAAAGTGAAACACTATCTTCTTTATCGACTGATCCATTAACGATCATATCTTCAATAGCGTCCAAGTCAGGTGATTCATATACGGGATTTATTTCTGTATGCAGTAATGTAACCTCATGTAATTCATGATCATAGATGACAACCGTATCGTAAATATTGAAATAGACATCCGGAATCTGGAGGTCATCTACTCCACGCTGTTCACCGTTTCTTGCGGCTCCGTATCCTACATAACCGACCGCACCACCCGTGAACGGGAATCCTGCATCTTCGGTAATACGTGGCATCAGTCGCTTCAGTAATGTATATAGATCTCCTTCATGCGTATATGTTCTATTCGTCGAGTAGACGATTTCTTCTACTACACCATCCCGACCCCGGTAGGCTTTTTGAGGATTCAGTCCAATAAATGAATAACGCCCTGATCCACCTGCTTGCGAAGAACTTTCCAGCAAGAACTTATGATTTCCTTTTAATCTTCTAAAAATCAATATTGGTGTTAAAGAATCTCCTTCAATCTTTCGTGTCGTTACTCGCAAGTTCTTCTGTTCTGTCATCATGTTCATTCTCCTCTTCTCTTATGGACTGCTGTGTAATTTGTCTAATTAAATAGAAAAAGCCCTCTGCAAACAGAGCCAGTTAGCCTGTTGCAGAGGACGATTACGTAACCGCGTTGCCACCTCAAATTGAAGCACCGAAGCACTCCCACTTTATGTGTTTTCACACTGCTCTTAACGCGAGCAAACGTCTGTTTTTCATCAAAACAGCTGCCATAAGTCCATTCACGAACGCTGTGTATCAGTTCCCACCAGCCACTGACTCTCTAGGAAGCACAAGCACTCGCTACTCTTCTTATTCATATCTTTTCACTATTCTCTTCTCTACTAACTGAACTCATCTGCCGAGGACGATTCCGCTATCGAAACCTTCTGTCCCTTAGTTATTACATTTATCTTAATATGCTGAATCTTTAATGTCAACAATTTCTTATAGGAAAAATGCTATAATGAGCTTATTGTGACAAGTGTGGGGAGGAGAATCTTTATGCGAATCAATAAATTTCTAAGCGGTGCAGGTATTGTATCTAGGCGTGGCGCAGATCAGTGGATTGCTGACGGTCGCGTTAAAATCAATGGTCAGCTCGCAGAACTCGGAAGTAAAGTTGAAGCAAGTGACCAAGTGGTTGTAGATGGCAAACTGGTTCAACAAGAAGAACAACTAGTGTATATTGCACTCAATAAACCAGTAGGTATTACTAGTACGACAGAGCGCCATATTAAAGGAAATGTTGTAGACTTCATTAACCATCCACTGCGAATTTTCCATATCGGTCGATTGGACAAAGATTCAGATGGCTTACTACTATTAACGAATGACGGTGATATCGTCAATGAAATCTTGCGTGAAGAACATGGACACGATAAAGAATATATCGTCACAGTGGATAGCCCTATCACCGCTTCTTTTATCTCACAAATGGAAAGCGGTGTGAAGATTCTTGACACCGTAACGAAACCTTGCACGGTGAAGAAACTAGGACCCAAAACTTTTTCCATTATATTAACGCAAGGTCTAAATCGTCAAATCCGCAGAATGTGTGCAGCACTCGGCTATCATATTCATCGCTTGCAACGTGTACGAATATTAAATATTGAACTGGGTGATCTACCTATTGGAGAATGGCGGGAACTGACCGATTCAGAACGAAAAGAGTTATTTAGAACTCTTCATTATGAACCAAAAAGATAGAAAGACTGCGGGGCTTCACTAAGCTTCCGTAGTCTTTTTTGCTACATCAAATATCACTCAATTTCACACTTCCAATAACCTATATATATTTCTCTTAATAACTAGTTCAAAACTCTCTCATTCATGTTATAATCAGACAGATAAAGTGTATACTTCCGCCTATTAGGTATTTTTATATAATTTCACGACTCCCGGACTATTAAAACAAGGACTATTCTATTTACTATAACTACCTTAAATGAAAGGATGTGCCTTTATGCCGTTATATACTCCTAGTATTTCTCCATATCTATCTACACTCCTTGATGAGAAATTCTGCATATCCCTTATCGACTTAAGCGGTCGTCTAACTTATGTAAACCGAAACTTTTGTGAACTGACGGGTTATGACGAAGACGAATTGATCGGCAGAACGTGGGGGAAGTTGAATAGAGGAGTCTCTACTGACGAGACGCTTTATATGCTTACAGAGCACTTTATACATAATACTGTCTATCAAGAAGCTATTCAGATTTTTTCCAAGTCCGGTACAGTGCACTGGCTGGATGTCACCATTGTACCTATTTATGATACCGCTGGAAACTTAACAAATTATCTTTCACTTGATATTGATGTGACTGGATCCAAGCTCGTCTCTAACGAGTACGCTAAAACACGTACCGACTTGCAAAATTTCAAATACGCATTGGACGAATCAGCAGTAGTCGTCATCACCAATCCACAAGGCGTTATTACTTATGTCAATAACCGCTTCTGTACTCTTTCGGAGTATTCACGTAAAGAATTGATAGGCAAAACACATCGGGTAGTTAATTCAGGTACGCATCCTAAAAGTTTCTTTGCGAATATGTGGGAAACGATTCAGTCCGGTCAAGTATGGAGGGGGGTCATCCGCAATAAATCAAAGTCCGGAAATCTGTATTGGGTTCACACTACAGTCGTTCCGTTCATCGGCTCGGATGGCAAGCCTTTTCAATACATTTCCATACGCCAAGATGTAACCTCGCAGATGGAAGCAGAAAAATCACTGGAATTGGCATTAAAAAATGATTTCAGTTTAACTGTAAAAAATCTTCAAAACGCTATTTTTAAATACTCTTTTGATGAAAGTAATCAAATTAAAATTACATTACTAGAAGGAAAAGTAATTGAACAGTTAGGAATTACTGCGGATACTCTAAACCAATTCGTATCGGACAAAAAATTTAATCTGTCTACATTTAAGCGACAACTTATAGGCGCTCTACTCGGCCGCGTTGCACAGTTTGAAATTGACTACCAATCCAGAACCTTCCTCGTTTATCTCTCCCCTATTTTCGAAGGGGAAAATGTAATCGAAGTTGTGGGTACCGCTAGCGATATTACAGACCGCAAAGAAGCTGAACGTTTAGTAGAACATATGGCATTCCACGACCATCTAACCGGTTTGCCAAATAGACGATTATTAAAACAGACTGTAGAAGACCTAATCGAGACCAGAATAAACAGCCGAGAATCTTTCGCCTTGCTTTATATGGATTTAGATCGATTTAAAAACATCAATGATTCTATGGGACATTATATAGGAGATCAATTGCTAAAAGCAGTTGGCACAAGATTACAAACTCTCGTTAGACAAAATGATTTAGTTGGCCGACTCAGTGGTGATGAATTTCTTATACTGTGTTCTTCCACGACAAAACAAGGAGCACAAATGGTTGCCCAGCGAATCGTCAATGAAGTATCGAAGTCTTTCCTCATAGAAAACTTGGAGATATTTATCGCACCAAGTATCGGGATCAGCATGTTTCCCGAGGACGGTGCACGGTATGATACGCTGATCCGAAATGCAGACTCTGCTATGTATCTAGCAAAGCAATCAGGTAAGAGCACCTATCAATTTTTCACAGAAGAACTGTATAAAGATTTAATGGAACGAACATTAATTGAGATGGAATTACGTCAAGTTCTTCACAAAAAGGAATTATCTCTGCATTATCAGCCACAATTTGAATTTGATACTGGAAATATGATTGGCGTAGAAGCTTTGGTCCGTTGGCAGCATCCTTCGCGCGGAACGATATCTCCCGGACAATTCATTCCGATAGCAGAAGAAACTGGAATGATTCTCCCTATTGGTTTGTGGGTGCTTGAAACAGCTTGTAAACAAGCTAAAGAATGGCAAGACCTAGGTTATACTTCCCTGTTAATGAGTGTCAATGTTTCATTACGTCAGTTTAAAAGTATTAGTTTTGTGACGGATGTCAAAGATACACTTCATAAAACTGGTCTGCAAGCCCGCTATTTGAATATCGAAATAACGGAAAGCATGACTTCTGACGTGGACTATTGCCAAAACATATTACAAGAGCTGCGAGATATCGGTATTAAGATTAGTATCGATGATTTCGGCACAGGCTATTCTTCGTTAAGTTATTTATCCAGGTTCCCTTTAACTCATCTGAAGATTGATCAATCGTTTATACGAGAGCTAAGTACCAATTCAGTAATCGTGAAAGCTATTATCGACTTGGCTAAGAACTTGCACTTACGCGTGATTGCTGAAGGAGTAGAAACTTACGAGCAAGCTGAGTTCCTCAAGACACTCAACTGTGATGAAGCGCAAGGTTTCTTATATTCTAGACCCGTGCCTTCTGACGAACTATTACTGTTATTAAAAGATATACAATCATAGTATGAGCCGGCAGACTTTCATCTGCCGGCTCTTTTTATTGCGGAAAATGATATCTTAATCCTTTTCCATCAGGTAATTGTAGGAAATATTATTCAATCAATTAGTTTTATGCTATAGTTTTCTTTATATTTCAATTTTTCTTTATACATAGACAAGTATTTACAGGGAGAGATGAGAATGGGCACTAATCAAATGCGGTACTCCATTACCGCATTGGCAGGATTTCAATGGCTGTTCTTTATGTTCGCTAATACAGTTGTAATTCCGATCTCAGTCGGTACTGCTTTTGAGCTTGAGCAGATTGAAATCGTTTCGGCAATACAACGTTCCTTTATTTTTACAGGACTTGCTTGTTTACTGCAAGGAGCATTTGGACACCGCTTGGCGCTGTTGGAAGGTCAGTCAGGTTTATGGTGGGGTGTCGTGCTCAGCTTGGCAGGTACTGCAAGCGCTATGGGTTTAAGTTTAACGACTGTTGGAGGTAGTATTGCAGTTGGCGCCATGATTTCTGGTGTATTGGTAGCTATTCTCGGGACGCTTGGCATGGGAGAAATCCTCAAAAAGTGGTTCACGCCCACTGTGATGTTCGTATTTCTATTGCTGCTTGCCAATCAATTGATCACGATCTTCCTAAAAGGAATGATTGGTCTAAATGATGGAGAATTTATCAGCCTGTCAACGACCCTATTTTCATTTGCTCTAGCAGGTCTGACGATTCTAGTTCATGTGAAAGGAAAAGGAATCATCAGCAGCTTGAATTTACTTATTGGTATGACAGTCGGATGGATCGGTGCCACACTGATTTTCCCACAAGAAGCTACTGAAACGATCAAAGCCACTCCATTTATACAATGGTTTCCTTGGGGTGAGCCTACACTGGAAATCGGTATCGTTATTACGGTGGTGATTACGGGCTTGTTGAACACGACCAATACAATTGCCACACTAAAAGGTGCTGAGGATATATATGAAAAAGAAACTACTAAGAGACAGTATAAAACTTCCTTCTTCATCACCGGAGTATTAAATATTGGAGCAGGGGCATTAGGTCTCGTACCATATGCGCCTTACGCTTCATCCATCGGCTTTCTACAATCTACTGGAATAAAAGACAGAGCTCCATTTTTCATCGGCTCTATACTGTTCATTATCCTTGGACTGGTACCGCCACTCAGTGCCTTTTTCTCTACTATCCCACAAAGTGTAGGAAACACAGTATTATTTGTGGCCTATTTACAGCTATTCCGTTCGGCTTTGCGTAATGTGGAAGGTTTAACGTTCGAGCCTAAAAACATTTATCGTGTCGCATTGCCTGCGCTTCTCGGGTTGTCAATCATGACATTGCCAGCTGCAGTGTTTTCTTCCCTTCCAGAACTATTACAACCACTTCTTTCTAGTGGGTTGCTAGTAGGTATCTTGGCAGCACTCGTGATGGAGTTAATCTTCTGGATTGGTCAACGGTTCAGTCATGTTATATGAATATGCAAACAGCCCTCATCTCATGGATTAGGGCTGTTTGTATGTATACACTAAGAAGCGCTCGGCTTTATCATGAAGTTGCAAATGTGTAATAGGTATCTCTGCTATTTTCTCGAATGACTGATGGCGATGAAGGAAATAGACGTACTCATCAGTCGGATAATATAAAATGATTTCTAAGACACGTGGTGAGTATTCTGCTGATTTTAGAATTCGCTGAACTACAGAGCGAAATATATCAAGAGAGAATGGATTAAAGAAGTAGAACGTTACAGCTTCTGCCGGAATGATATAGTTCTCCGCTATACAGCATTCAAATGTAATGGAACCAGGTCTCTTAGGAAACGCTTGTCGATACTCCATTAAGTTGGTCATGGCATCCCGGTGTAACACACTATTCATTTCAATACCTATCGTATCTAAGCAAAAAAGATGATTCACATAGAATGGGACTCTTCCTTTTCCGCATCCAAAGTCGATCAAACTCCCGTCTTTCAGCAAATCATGGTGGGTAAATAAATAATCTAGCATCTCGTAAGGCGTCGCTTCATAACGATTATAATGTGACGATTGATGAATCCACTCACGAACGCCAAGTGTTTTGATGTGCAAGCGTTTATCCATGGACTGCTCTAGCATTTCTCTATCCCCTCTCCTATGAGTACGCATCCAAGAAAACCTCGGCATATTACTCATGCCGAGGTTCATCGGAAACGACGATGGTCTTATTGCGTCCTGTACGTTTGGCTTCATACAGACTTTGATCCGCCAACTCGATAAGCCGCGCTGGATGATTTGCATGCAGCGGATAGGCAGCGACCCCCGCTGACATCGTGATCACTTCACCACAAGGACTGATCGTGTCCTCCAGTTTTTCACGAAGCCGTTCTGCTGTCAAATAAGCAGTCACCTTATCTGCTTTCGGTAAAAGAATGACGAATTCTTCACCTCCGTAGCGACAGCAAATGTCTTGTTCGCGAACCGTTCGTTGCATTAAGTCAGCTAAATAAATCAATACCTCGTCACCAACTGAATGACCATAACGATCATTGACACGCTTAAACTTATCTATATCTAAAATAATGAAAGCGAATGGTATTTCATCAGCTACCCATTGTGACATAAGACTATTCATGGTTCGACGATTGGTCAACTTCGTCAGTGGATCTGTTGTTGATTCATGTATAAAATAGTTTATCTCTTTTTTAAAGTAATCTAAACTATTTAACACGGCTCCTTTTAACTGCCTTGCTTCATAGTACCAATCCGAGATACTTTCCATTTTTTCTTTTTGATCTGATTCTATACTGCTTTCGGTATAATATGCTAACCTCTGAAGCGGCAGGGCGATCTTTCTAGAAAAGTATCTAACGAGTAAGAACGATAGTAGTAGTAATGGCAAAGACTTAAATGCCATCTCTAACACCATATCTCTGGCAGGAGCGACGGAAACATCCAATGGTCTTTGTGATACGATTCCCCAATTAGCAATTGGTATATATGCATATCCTGCCAACATCGGAATCCCTTTTGTGTTGATCAATTCCAAAAAACCACTATTTCCGCTACTTACCTTTTGAACAACAATATTACTGGAGACATTATCTTTTAAGCGTTCTTCAAGCTGATGATAAATCAATTTACCTTCCGTATCCACCACATATACATAGGAGCCATCATCATAGAAATGATCCCCCAGAATTTGTTCTAGCACGTTCGGCTTATGTAGGTATATAGCACCTCCCAAAAACCCTTTATACTCCTGATTGACTATTAAAGGGACACTGATAAAAACGATTAGTTCACCAGTGATTCCTACGTAAGGTGGAGATATAGTAGGTTTTTTTTCTTTAATAGCTTGTTGCGCACCGAATGAAGTTAACTTTTTTCCAAGTAGGTCTAGACTTGGTGGCGATACACCGAGTACAACACCTTCATCAGAAGAAACAGCAACTGAATTGAATGTACTTGTCTGCTGCCTGATACGCTCTGCTATTTGATTCAACTGAGGTTGTGCTTTTGAATCTTCTAGAAGAGGTAGTACTTCTACCGCATTCGTTTCAAGTGTTTTTAACGTATCACGCAAAAAGGCATCAGTAGTAGATGACAACTTCTTGGCATATGCATAGTTCGTTTCCAAGGTCGAGTCTATCAAGGTTTGCTTGTTTACACGATAGCCAACCGTAGTACTAGTCAGAAACGTTAAAACGATAGCCAAGGTTGCTACGACTTGAATTAAACTTTTCAAGGACCATCTCATCTATCTTCTAATCCCCTTTCCTCTATGATACTATTATATCATAAAGGTAGGAAAAGGTAATGAGGTATTTTAATTCAAAACGTACAAAGTACTAAGCATTTGAACATAATATACTATATAAAAAACGTTAGTATGAGATCCCGACTCTATATCCTATATTTTCGCCCTTACATAATTCATCATAAGCAAATGCAGCTGTATCTCCAGTAGAGATCTTCGCTCCATCTATAGGCAAGTAGTCTCTTTCTGTTCGATAAGTCCCAACCGCCTCTCCGTCAGGTAAATAGGTAGGACAAACTATTGTCCAATCCAAGCCTGAATTTTGCAGCATAGTGAATACTTTATGATGCTCTTCTGCTGCAAATGTCAATTTGCGATGAGATTCATTCGATTGATAGCGTAACTTCGACGGTTCTGTTCTACTTTCCAATATACCCGCTGTACCAATCGTGACAATTCTTAGGATTCGATGTTCTTGCATTCCCTCAATAATAGCAGGTATTGCTTCTGTAAGCGTTGTTGTTTTATCAGTGCCGAGAGCACTCACGACTGCTTCAGCACCCATCAACGCATTTTTCACTGCAGTAGAATCACGTACGTCACCTTTAATAATAGTGAGGTTTTCTTGCGCTTCACATTTCTCTGGCGACCGAACAAATACCGTTACCTCATGACCGTCTGCTAATGCATGACGGACTATTTCGCTACCCGTACGTCCTGTTGCTCCAAAAACGACTATTTTCATTTATTATTCCTCCCGCTTCTTTCAAGCATCTACTTTATTCAAGCTGTTACTTGATTTCTATCACATGACACTTAATACGTTGTCAGCTTCACCCAACGCTGCAATGCATAAATTCCGCGCTGGAAAAACGTCAGGCTGTCTTGATATTCTTCTACATCCAGAGTATATAATGCATCTTCGTTATTCCATATTCGATCGAAATATTCATTAATTTCGTCTGTTAACTCGCTGTCAGTCGGCGCTATAATGCGGAGATTTGCTTCTAAGTTATAATCTCTTAGCGTGCGCTCTGTTATATTGGAAGATCCATTTGTAATGTACGTCTTGTCCGCGGTCTGTACAGTTACTAACTTCGTATGGTATTGACCAATTACGGTATTATACCAACGCACCTTAATTTTATCATCTGTATTTTCCCTGATTTCCTGTACTACTGGGCGATTGGGTAATCCTGATTTTTTACTACCAAATGAATTTTCATTCGGATCCAAGACGATCTCTACATGAACACCACGATTGGCTGCTTCTTCTAACGGTCGGATCACTTCCTGCTCCGAAAGATAAAACATACCCATCCGAATCAGATCTCCTTTTTTCGCCTTTTCGATATCACTAACTAAAGCATCTAGTACTTTACTTTCCGTTACGTACTGAACTTGATAGGGTCCTTTTTGTTCTTCCGCTTTGATTCGCGGTAATTTTCCGCCCGACGAATACTGAAGCACAGCTTCCTCAGATTCCAATATATCATTCTGCACTGGTCCCTTTACTTTAAATGCCACATTGCCATGGCGACCACTTGCTGCGTGCGGATTGGATGAAGTCACCAATGCAGCTTGTTCAGTCACCAGTGTTTTACGATGATTCGCTTTTACGTTTAGCAATTTCAGATAAGAAGAAAACTTCACATCTGGTGCATCACTGGCTAAGAAATTAGGGAAATGATTGCCTCCCTTAAAATCAAACCATTGAAGGAAGATACGATATACACCCGAGTATAAGGGCATAGAATCACGTAACGGTTCCAAATCTGTGTACACTACTTGAACCCCTGCTTCTTCAAGCGCTTTAAACCACTCGGATTCATACGATTCATAGCCGGTATTTACCGGATCTGTTATGTAAACGATGGGCATGTCGGGGAACTCTTCCTTCTTCTTTACGAGAACGTCTGTTAGTTGATCAGCTATTTGAGGAAAGTCTTCTTTCTCATCATAGTAGTCATCCATTAAAAAGAAATCGAGGACAACAAACTCTTGCGCATCTTTAATCATTTCAAATACTTCATTAAAAATACGGAGTTCTGATTTATAATGATCTTTCTCTTTCGTTTTTGAATATGTCAAATCATAAATGAACTCTACTTCTTCTACTTGATGCAAATCTCCTTTGTAGGAGATACCAGGTGGTAATGGTTTATATGTTTGCCATAGCATGACGCCTGCATATAATAATGCAAAAAACAAAAGTACATAAGACGCTATACGTTTCTTTGTCCACTTGCGTTCCACTTTCTTCATAAGAGCCCACCCCCTTTTTTACTTGCTATGTACACTACGATTCAAGCTCGTTACTCTTACTTAACATCCCCTCTTCTTTTTGCTATAAACAACAATACGGTCCTATTATTTTATCGATAGATAAGGTCTTTCAGCGCGCCACTCGATCGTTACAGGAACTTGATACGTCTCTGATAGGAGTTCATCTGTCAATACTTCTTTTTTAGGACCGCTTGCAACGATCTTTCCTTCCTTTACCAATAGAGCATGAGTAATTTCAGGAACGAGTTCTTCAATATGATGCGTGACATAAATGAGGTGAACATTATTCTTCGTGGCAATTTTAAGTGCTTCAAGAAATTGTTCTCTCGCCAAGATATCCAGGCCGGAACACGGCTCATCTAAAATTAATAAATCAGGCTCTCCCATTAATGCGCGAGCGATTAACACTCGACGCTTTTCCCCTTCAGACAGCAGTCTAAATTTCTTTCCTTTTACATGTTCCAATCTAAATTCTTGTACTAGGTAACTCGCTCGTACCCAGTCTTCATCCATGATTTTATCGTAAATACCGAAGCTTGCGAATTTACCACTGATCACAATCCGCTCAATTGATTCATTCCAGAAATAGTCCGAGAACTTCTCTAGGGAACTACTGACGAAGCCAATCTTTTTGCGTAATTCAGGTAAGTAGGCATTACCAAAGCGCTTACCCAGTACTTCCACTTCACCACCAGACGGAATTTCATATGTAGAAATAATAGATAATAATGAAGTCTTACCGGAACCATTTAGCCCAAGCATTCCCCATTGCTGTCCCTGTTCTATCTCCCAACTTACGTCTTGCAGTATTTGATGATCCCCTCTTATAAACTGAACGTCTTCTACTTTTACAATTGCCATATACATTGCCCCTCCTGCGGTAAAAGACCGGTTCGTGCAAAAGCAACGAACCGGTCCCTTCTATTATTCATTCTTTTCTTTCTCAACTTCAAGATACTTCTTTTTCTCAAGTTCTTGATACTTTCTATCGTTCTTTTCTTTTATCTTTTTTGCCTTTTCAGCTTCTCTGCGTGCTTTCTTCTCTTTTTCACTTTCTTTGCGTTTGCGTCTCTTCTTGACTTCGCCTTCTACGTGCTCAAATTGACGTATATCTGTCGGTCTGACAGTAATCGGTTCTTTGGTCAGTAGTTTTGCTAGAGAGAAGATTAATAATAATAGAAGTAATGTAAACGGCAAGGCGGATACAAGTGATGCTGATTGCAAAGCTTCTAATCCACCTGCTGATAACAATACAGCTGCAATAGCAGTCATAAGGAATCCCCAGACGAATTTAACAACCAATGGAGGGAACAAACTGCCACGCGTTGTCATACTAGCTAAAATATACGTAGCTGAGTCGGCAGACGTAATCAGGAATGTAAAGATCAATACGATAGCGAGGAACGATACAAGACCGGTCATCGGTAAGTGTTGAAGCGTCGCAAAAATTGCAGACGTAACATCTTTGTCTACTTCTTCTGCAATCTGTGTGCCATTGCGTAAGTCACTGTATAAGGCAGTTCCTCCAAGTGTTGCAATCCACATACAAGAAAATGCTGGTGGAATAACCATGACCCCCATGATGAACTCACGGATTGTCCGGCCCTTGGAGACGCGCGCAACAAATGCACCTACGAACGGAGACCATGCAATTGTCCAAGCCCAGTAGAATATCGTCCAGTCCTTCACCCATGTACCACCCTGATACGGTTGCAGACGCAAGCTGTACGTAATGAAGTTATTGATATAATCTCCTATAGCTAGTGTAAAGGTTTCTAGTATAAATACTTTCGGTCCTACTATAAAGAAAAATAACAATAATGCAATCGCCATACCTAAGTTGAAGTTTCCTAAGTACGCGATTCCTTTACTTAAGCCGGATGAAGCAGAGGTCATATACGCAACGAATACTACTGCAATAATGATTAGTTGAATGGTGAATGTACTCTTAATGTTAAATACATATTCCAATCCCCCACTCATTTGTAGGACACCCATACCTAGTGAAGTAGCAATACCCATGACAGTTGCTACTACCGCAAATGAATCAATACCTGTCTTCACGTGACGGTTACTACCTATTAAGGGCTCGAGTGCGGTTGAAATTAAACCGTCCTTTTTCTTCCGGAACTGTAGGAAGCCAATGACCAAACCTACAATACCAAAAATAGCCCATTGTGAAATGCCCCAGTGGAAGAAAGAATACCCCATCGCTATACGAGCAGCTTCTTCTGTCTGCGCTTCAACGCCTGCCATAGGAGACTTGAAGTAGTGACTCATTGGTTCCGCCACGCCCCAGAATACCAATCCTACACCGAACCCAGCAGAGAACAGCATGCCAATCCATGTGAAGAATGGATACTCTGGACGTTCCGTGTCGCCACCCAAGCGGATTGCGCCAAATTTACTGATTGCCAATCCTACCAAAAACACGATAATGATAAATACTGTTAGTAAGTAAAACCAACCAAAATTATCTGTTGTGAAATGATAAAGTCTTTCAGATGCTTTTCCGAATGATTCAGGTATAACCGTTCCTAATACAACAAGCACAAAAATAAATATGGCGGAAATTGAGAACACGGGATTTTTCCAGAATTTTTTATCCACTACTATCGACTCCTAGTGTTCATTTGGTAACTCTCTTACTACACTCCATACCCTAATTTCACGAGATATAACGTATTTCCGTTTATACATATTACAGAAAAGAAAGTTTCTGAACAGATTATAACTGTATATACTACACATCAAAAAAGGCATCTTCAAGAGAAAATGCCTTTTCGTATGTATTCAACTCAAGTCTTCCTCTATTCCATGTGACCAGCGCATGGCTTGAAGGTAGATCTCACTTAACACTTTCTTTGGGATCGACAGCTCAGCAGATAACCGTTCTACGGTTTCCCAGTCAAAACATTCTACAGCTTTAACCAATTGTAGATAAGAAGACATTTCAGTCTGTTTTCCATTTAACGTGGCAATAATGACGTCCGATAGTGATAGCAACGGCAATATGTCTTCCCATTTCCGACGCATTACCGCATCGATCAATGAAAACATGCCTGTGAGAAAGTATTCATCCTTATTTGGTTTTCTATTATACTTCGCCAACTGTTCACATGTTCTTGCACGACGAAGTGATAATTCAACGAGCACTTTCACACGACCATCCTGTTGCTCTACACCTAAGTCATGCAACATCAGAACCTGCAACCACTTCTTTGTACCGTTTAAGCCAATCAACATAATCGCTTGCTTAATCGAGCTGATTTGCCGTGGAATATCGAAGGCTAGTGAATTAATAAAACGCAATAGTTTATAGGAGATCGAAACGTCACGCATAATCAGATCGCAGAGTTGATTAATGGATTGAGTATCCTTACGGAAATAATCAATAATCTGTAAGTGCACTAGCGTATTAGGTGGAATATCTGCACTTTTAATAATTTCTGGTTTCGCAAAGAAATAACCTTGAAACAAATCATATCCACTTCTTAATGCAAGTTGATAATCCGCTTCCGTTTCTACTTTTTCTGCTAGTAAAATCAGCTTTGGATATTTCCGTAAAAATGTAGCAATACGATTTTTCTGAACTACACTCGTCAGCATGAAATCCACTTTGACAATATCTACCAGCTCAAATAACTGGGAGTACATCAAGTACTGGTCTTGTAAAATAAAATCATCAAGCGCTAACGTGAAACCCGCTTCTTTAAACATGCGTAAACGATGTAACAGGGCAGGAGTGATTTCCACGTCTTCCAGAATCTCTATAACGACTTGATTGGGATCTAAACTCATAAATAAATCCTGCGCCAATAGCTCGCCTGAGAAGTTAATGAATGAACGAACACCACTCGTTACTTGATCAATTCCTACAGAGAGGAATGTATTGACCAACAAACTAATTGTAGCCTGTTCGGGGTTAATATCAGGAAAGAAGTTCTCTTCGCTATTTCGATACAATAATTCGTATGCGTATATATTACCTGATCGATCAAATATCGGTTGTCTACCGATAAAGATGGAGTAATCATCCATTTAGTTCATCTCCACGTTTCATTTAAATATCTCACTTCATTTGTATTCATTCCACAGCACTAGGCATTTAAAGTAATTTACTAGTCATTTTAGCCGTCTAATTCTTTACTCCCTCCATTGTACTGGATTTCAATGTATTTATAAATATGTTAATTACATATAACTATTGCGCGACATGAGTTTTTGACTACTAAGGTTCATCTGGTCGTTGCACAGAGTGATGTTGTTTAGTCATACGACATGAGAAAGTTACATATCTTGCGTAGAGGAGTTGATAACGAATGGATTATACGTTCACAGGCAGTTATGAACCGTATATTTCTCCATGGGATCCGTGTCCACCTGTCAAAGTCAAAACGTTTTCCTTACCGCCTCAACTATTTATGAATTTCCAGCCCGCTTCACTTCCACAATTCTCACCTGCTGAAGCTTTACAACACGGGTCGCTGTGGCCGGCACTAGTCGATGGCTATTCAAAAAGGGAGGGGATCTCCTGATGGATGCGACTGAGCGAAGAGACATGTTGAAGAATGTGCAGCAAGCCGATTTTGTAGTAGTCGAACTGACACTCTATACCAACACGCACCCTGAAGATCAAGAAGCTCTTACGCAATGGAGACTTGCTATTAAAGAAGCGGCTAGGTTACGAAAATTGTATGAAAAGCGTTTCGGACCGCTTTCGCTGCATTCCATACCGTCGGAACAAGCAATTGATACAGGTTGGCGTTGGAACCAAGCACCTTGGCCATGGCAAATGTAGTCTTAAATACACACTAGGTTACTGGAGGGAATATGGATGTGGGTTTATGAGAAAAAATTATTGTATCCGGTAGAAGTCAAAGAGTGTAACCCAAAACTTGCGAGGTACATCGCGGAGCAATATGGTGGTGCAGACGGCGAACTCGCTGCTGCATTACGCTATATGAATCAGCGCTACACCGTTCCTGACAAAGTGATCGGCGTACTGAATGATATTGCAACCGAAGAGTTTTCCCATTTAGAAATGCTAGCTACCATGATTTACAAATTAACGAAAGACGCTACACCAGAACAACTTGAAGAAGCTGGTCTTGGTGCACATTACGTCAATCACGGTCATGCGCTGTTTTATGAAAATGCGGGTGGTGTACCCTTTACGACAACGTACATCCAAGCAAAGGGAGATCCGATAGCTGATTTGTACGAAGATATAGCAGCGGAAGAAAAAGCGCGCGCTACGTATCAATGGATTATCAATATTTCAGACGATGCATGGATTAATGATTCTCTAAAGTTTCTAAGAGAAAGAGAGAACGTCCATTCACTGCGTTTCCGTGAAGCGGTCGAAGTCTTGAAGGATGAACGTGACAGGAAAAAAATCTTCTAAAATAGAAGGGTCTCCTTTTCTCTTTTCAACAGAGAGGACGGAGACCTTTTTAGTGTTTAATTATACGAGTTCAATGGTATCTTTTGTAGAGAGGGTAGATACGGAGGTGTTCTTTTTGTTAAAACGAAGAATGAAAAATGCACAACGTTCACAAGAAATCATCAATGTCTTTTTAAGAAATGGATTTAGTCACATCTTATTTCGTCTTGGACTGACAGATCGTAAATTCGCTTCTGCGGACGAACAAGTTGATTTGAATTTGTATCATGTCGGTAAAAAACTACGAACTGCATTAGAACAACTTGGACCAACTTTCGTAAAGCTTGGGCAAATCGCCAGCGGCCGTCGGGATTTAGTGCCTGAGGAAATTGCTTCAGAGCTTGAGAAACTACAAGACCACGTAGAATCTTTTCCATTTGAAGTCGTGAGGGAAATCATCGAGCATCAATTAGGTGGAACGATTGAAGAACTCTTCTTGGAATTCAATGAAAAACCACTCGCTTCAGCTTCTATAGGTCAAGTGCATACCGCTCGTTTGCCTAGCGGTGAACACGTAGCGGTGAAAATCCAGCGACCTAATATCCAACGACAAATAAATACTGACCTAGCCATCTTGCACGACTTGGCAGGGTTTCTCGAGAAGAATATGGACTGGGCGAAAGCGTATCATATAAAAGATTTAATCTATGAATTCTCCCATTCACTACGGGAGGAACTAGATTACCAACTGGAAGGCCGTAACGCTGAACGGATCTCGCAACAATTTGTGAAAGATCCTACGATTCAAGTCCCAGTAGTCTACGATGAATACACTACGCGTGTTGTCCTAACAGCGGGACTGGTCACAGGTATTAAAGTGAGCAATGTCGGACAACTAGACCGCGAAGGGTATGATCGTAAGGTGATCGCAGAAAGAATTGCGGATTCTATGCTTTCTCAAGTAATGGAAAACGGCTTTTTCCACGGTGATCCCCATCCGGGTAATATTTTCATTGCACCTGGAAACGTTATTCATTATTTAGATTTCGGTATGGTCGGTCAACTAAGTAAGGAAATGACTTATCATTTCATTTCCTTACTCGTCGCCTTACAAAGAGGAAATATCGCTCGATTAATCGATGTATTCGAAGCTATGAATATTTTACATGAAAAAACTAACACAGATGCATTGTATCGTGACTTGCAGATTATTCAGCGGAAATATTATGAAACATCACTTACAGACTTAAGATTAGGTGATGTATTCATGGAGATTTTCTCAATTGCTTATCGACACCGCATACGTCTGCCGAATGAAATCGCCATTCTTGTAAAAGTGATTCTTACACTTGAAGGTGTACTAGGAAAGTTGGATCCTTCTTTCAGTATTATGAAAGCCATCGAACCGTATGGTAAAAAGATGGTGTTCAAACAATTCGACCCACGCTACTTACTGGAAAACGGCTGGCATACCTTTGTAAAGAATGCTGAAATTTTATCCGAGTTACCAAACGATATGAAAAAAGCTATCAAAACTATAGAAAAAGGTAAAGTGGAATTAGACGTCGGCTTGAAGCAAACGAACATTATATTCCGCCGGCTTGATAAGATTGCCAATCGCTTATCCTTAAGTATTGTGTTGTTGGCATTTAGCATTCTCATGGTTGGTCTCATTATCGGTTCTGCTATCGCTGGACAAACAGCTCTCTTCTTAAAGTTACCTCTCATTGAAGTCGGCGCGGTCATCGCAGCCTTAATGTTTACTTATTTATTATTTTCCATCATACGTTCCGGTAGAATATAGTCTTCAGTTTATCCTCTCGTAATTGGGGAATAGGAAAGGCAGACTACTATTTTACGATGGGAGGATTTTATGTGAAGAAAGATCATCAAGTAAATGAAGAGAGTAAAAATAAACAACTAGAGACGTTTCGCGCATACGATGGCGAACACGCTATGACAACGAATCAAGGTTTGAAGATTTCAGAAGATGAGCACTCCCTAAAAGCAGGGACGCGTGGTCCGACGTTGATCGAGGATTTCCATTTCCGAGAGAAAATGACGCACTTTGACCACGAGCGGATTCCGGAGCGGGTAGTTCACGCACGAGGATTTGCGGCGCATGGTGAATTCGAAGTGTACGAGTCTATGAAGAAGTATACGAAAGCAGGATTCTTACAGGAACCAGGTATCAAAACTCCTGTATTCACTAGATTCTCTAGTGTAGCAGGGAGTAAAGGTTCCGCTGAAACCGTACGTGACGCGCGAGGTTTTGCTGTGAAGTTCTATACGCAAGAAGGAAACTATGATCTAGTCGGAAATAATATACCGGTTTTCTTTATTCAAGACGCTATTAAATTCCCTGACTTAGTACATGCTGTGAAGCCCGAGCCTCATAACGAAATGCCGCAAGCCGCTTCAGCACATGATACATTTTGGGATTTTGTTGCGAACAACCAGGAATCTGCACATATGGTCATGTGGCAAATGTCCGACCGTGCCATTCCTCGGAGTTTCCGAATGATGGAAGGTTTTGGTGTTCACACGTATCGCTTTGTAAACGATCAAGGTGAAGCGCACTTTGTGAAATTCCATTGGAAACCAAAACTCGGTGCCCACTCATTAGTTTGGGATGAAGCGCAGAAGATTAACGGTAAAGATCCTGATTTCCATCGTCGTGATTTATGGGAATCAATTGAAAATGGAAACTTCGTGGAATTTGAACTTGGCGTACAGTTACTAGAAGAAAAAGATGAATTCAAATTTGATTTTGACATTCTAGATCCTACTAAGTTATGGCCCGAGGAAGACATTCCGGTAAAGATCATTGGGAAAATGACTTTAAACCGCAACGTAGACAATGTATTTGCTGAAATGGAACAAGTAGCATTCCACCCCGGCAGCGTAGTACCTGGAATTGATTTCTCGAATGATCCATTGCTACAAGGAAGACTGTTCTCTTATACAGATACGCAGTTGATCCGTCTAGGCGGACCTAACTTCCATGAGTTACCTATCAACCGACCGGTCTGTCCATTCCACAATAACCAGCGTGATGGATATGGCAGACAAACGATCAATGTCGGACAGACTCACTATCATAACAATTCATTATCCAATAATAAACCAGACACGAGTTCCGAGGAAGATGGCGGTTATGTACATTACCAAGAGAAGGTAGAAGGTCGCAAAATACAAGCCCGAAGTGATTCGTTTAAGGATCATTTCTCACAGGCCCGTCTATTCTGGAACAGTATGTCCGACGCGGAAAAAGAGCATATCATCGCAGCGTTCAGCTTTGAAATTGGGAAAGTGAATGATATGAATGTGAGAAAACAAGCGGTAGATATGTTTGCTAATGTCGATATGGATATGGCGACTCAAGTTGCAGATGCAGTCGGTGTCGATGCACCAACTGATGTTTCGCAGTCCACCGAATCCAAGTCATCCCCTGCCCTTAGTCAGGAAAACATGGCGAAAGTGCCTGATACGCGTACAGTAGCCGTATTGATTGCAGACCAATTTGACGATAATGCACTTGAGCCATTTTTGAAGGCTTCATTGGACGCAGGTATGACAGTTGATATTGTGAGCGAGAAGTTCGGTAAGCTGACCGGACAGAACGGAGCGACAGTCGATGTCGACGAAACGCTACTGACGGTACATTCGGTTCTATACGATGCATTGTATGTTGTGGGTGGGAAAGCGAAGCAACAACAGAAGTTCGATGCAGATGTCGCTGATTTCGTTAATGAAGCGTATATGCATTTTAAGCCAATCGGATCTGCTCCAGCGGCGAAAGAGTTGATGGAGAAGTCGAAGGCAAAACCAGGTCCTGGTATTTTGATGGACTTGACAGTTTCAGGCGAAGGCGAGCAATGGGTAGAGGCTGTTGCACACCACCGTTTCTGGGATCGTAATATTTACGCATAATCAAACACAGGCTGTCACAAGAAGATCCCCTTCTTGCGACAGCCTTTTTTATGTATGGAGTTTAGTTCAGAGTCACAAGGCACTTAAGTTCAAGGTCAAGTGCTTAAAAGTGGTGAATGAGTTTGTGAGTGGTTCGGGATGGAAGCTCCAGTTGGCGGACGCTTTCCCATGGGCCTGCGGGAAGAGCCGTAACGAAGGACGGCTTTTGCGAGTAAAAGCGCAGCGTTAGGAGCACGTCTTTGCACTTCGCCGCCAACTTCCGCTTCCATCCTACGTTGATAGTACAGTTACTTAAATCACTCATTGAACGTAGTATTTGAATTATTATTTTGTCCTAACTTTTTAAATTCAAGTACTGAAGTTAAAAATCTATTACAACACGTATTTTAATGCAGAACAAAAAGTATCACCCACTTACATTGCGAGGGATTGGAGCGTAGGAGGGGCGACTCTGGGAGGATCAGCGGGACAGGTGAAACACCCTGCGAGCGAAGCGAAGGGGTGTGGTTCACCGCCCGCCCGTAAGACACGCGTCCCCTCCGAAGCGTAAATCCCAATCCCAACACCCTGCCATCCTATCTAATTCTTCTCCAATATCCCAATAAACTTCGAAGCGGCTGGTGATAATGACACTCCCTTTAGGTAGCAAACACCGATGCTACGCTTAGGAATGGGCTCCAAAAACTCTACTTCCTGCAGCTTGCCTTGTTCTAGATACTCCGCTGAAAACTCCCTTACGACGCAAGCAATCCCTAAATTAATCTGCGCAAACTCCAGCAATAGCTCATGCGAACCTAACTCGAACTCGGGATAGATCTTGACGCCTTGCTTCAGCAAATATTCCTCCACATACTGACGGGAATTGGACTTCGGCTCTAGTAAAATCAATGGTAATCTCGAAAGTTCCTGCAACGGTACAGGCTTCATGAACAACTTTTTAAACCTCTCGCCGTAAACAAAGGTATCCTGCACATCGAAACAAGCGCGTTTCTCCAAAGAATCATCTTCAATTGGAAAATTACAAATCACGATGTCCACTTCACCTGACTTCAGCGCAGCGATCAATTCCAATGTTGTGCCATTAATGATCTTGAAGCGGATACTTGGAAAGTTTGTATGAAAAGCTTCTAGGTAAGGAAGCAGATAATAACGAGAAATCGTGTCCCCTACCCCAATCTTTAATTCACCTGAAGAGAGGTTTTTCAATTCCTTTAACTTTTCATTGCCTGCCTCGATTAAATTCAGTGCCGAATTGACATACTCATATAGTAACGATCCCTCATCTGTCAGTGTGACACCTTTGGAAGTCCTATTAAACAGGCGTGTATCTAATGCTCGTTCCAACTGTGAAATAATCTGGCTGACTGCGGGTTGTGTCATGAAAAGACTCCTTGCCGCTTTTGAAAAGCTTTCGTTTTGAACAACTGTACGGAATACTTTATACCACTCCAAATTGATAGACATATAACCCCACCTTATATCCCCTATTAAGTATATTAATTTTACTTATACCATGAAAGCACGCTATAATACAAAGAAGAGTGATCAAATAAGTTTCACTAAGGAGCGATTGTTTTGGGAAGAGTTGTAGGAACGGTTGTTAGAGGATTGCGTTGCCCAATCATTAATGAAGGCGACAATATTGAACAGATCGTAGTGGACAGTGTCATAGAAGCATCTGAAAAAGAAAACATTACATTTCAAGATAAAGATATCGTCTCGATCACAGAGTCGATTGTAGCGCGTGCACAAGGTAACTATGCAACGATCAGCGATATCGCTAAGGATATTGAAGCAAAATTCGGTGATGATACGATTGGTGTCATTTTCCCTATTCTTAGCCGCAACCGTTTTGGAAACTGCTTACGCGGTATCGCGAAAGGTGCAAAGAAAATCGTCTTGATGCTTAGCTACCCTTCCGATGAAGTCGGTAATCACTTGGTTGAGCTAGATCGTTTAGATGAAAAGGGAGTTAATCCTTGGACTGATGTATTGACTGAAGCAGAGTTCAGAGAGCATTTCGGTGATAACAAACACCCATTCACGGGCGTTGATTATATCGAATACTATAAATCATTGATGGACGAGTTCGGTGTAGAACACGAGGTCATTTTCTCCAATAATGCGAGAACGATTTTGGACTATACGAAGACAGTCTTGACATGCGATATTCATACACGTTTTAGAACAAAGCGTATTTTGGAAGCAAACGGTGCCGAAAAGATTTACAGCCTAGACGACATCTTGGCAACTTCCATTGACGGCAGTGGCTACAATGAAGAGTTCGGTTTACTCGGCGCAAACAAAGCTCAAGAAGACAGTATCAAACTATTCCCACATAGCTGTCAGCCTATAGTAGACAACATCCAGAAAATGCTTAAAGATCGAACTGGAAAACACATTGAAGTAATGGTGTACGGAGACGGTGCATTTAAAGACCCGGTAGGTAAGATTTGGGAACTGGCTGATCCAGTCGTATCACCTGCTTATACGGAAGGCCTTGACGGTATTCCAAATGAAGTGAAACTAAAATACTTGGCTGATAATGATTTCTCTGAGTTACGTGGAGAAGAGCTAAAGAAAGCTGTTACTGATTTCATTGAGAAGAAAGATACTAATCTAATGGGATCCATGGCTTCACAAGGAACGACTCCTCGTAAGCTGACGGATTTAATCGGTTCATTATCTGACCTAACTTCAGGCAGCGGCGACAAAGGTACACCTATCGTCTTTATCCAAGGATACTTCGATAACTACACAAACTAAGAATAAATACCTGTGAGAATACTCACAGGTGTTTTTTTAGTTTATCGTCTAAATATTATAATACAATCTATATTCTATGCTACAATGGTAATAATTTGAGTGATTGTCTTCAGAAGGGATTTGGGTGTATGTCTATAGATATCAAGAAAAGAAACGCAGTACATATAACAGGTTCAGGAGAACAAACTATCATGTTCGCACACGGCTTTGGTTGTGATCAGACGGTATGGAATCATGTCATACCTGCTTTTGAAGAACATTATCAAGTTGTGACATTCGACTATGTCGGCTCTGGCAAAAGTGATAAAACGGCTTATTCAGCAGAACGCTATGAAACATTGCCTGGCTATGCTTTAGATGTAATAGAAGTGTGTGACGCACTGAAACTAAAAAACATTATCTATGTCGGACACTCCGTAAGTGGAATGATTGGTGTACTTGCCTCAATCCAAAGACCTGATCTGATGGAGAAACTAATCATGATTGGTCCTTCACCTCACTATTTGAATGAACCTAATTACATTGGTGGTTTTGAACGTGAGGATATTGATGAATTGCTTGATATGATGGAGATGAACTATAAAGAATTCACTAAGTATCTAGCGCCGATTGCGATGAAAAATGAAGACCGTCCACATCTATCTGAAGAGTTTGAGTGCATGCTGGATACAAATGATCCCGCTATTGCACGACGCTTTGCGGAAGCAACATTCATGTCAGATGTTCGTGGAGAATTATCTAAGGTTACGACAAAAGCGCTTATTTTACAGCCAACCGAAGACACGATCGTACCGATTGAAGTAGGTCACTATATCAAAAACTGCATTTCGGGCAGCGAATTGGTTATCATGGAAGCAAAAGGGCATAATCCACACATCAGTCATCCTGAAGAGACGATTAAGGAAATTACACGTTTTATTGAAAAGGACAGGAGCGTATAAATCATGGATGAGCGGTTGAACTTATTGCCTTGCGGATATTTCGTCTTAACAAGTGATTGGGAATTTGTTGAAATGAAT
Source organism: Sporosarcina ureae (assembly GCF_002109325.1). Classification (GTDB taxonomy): domain Bacteria; phylum Bacillota; class Bacilli; order Bacillales_A; family Planococcaceae; genus Sporosarcina; species Sporosarcina ureae_C. The sequence continues at coordinate 1,739,499 of NZ_CP015348.1, forward strand.
AAGACGATGCGAGATATATTGCGCTTGAATAAAATGCCGTGCCATATGCATGATGTGTTAACAGTTCCATCCAGAATATATTTTCAGACCTATTTTGTACCTTCTATTTCTGTACATCAAGAAGTACGGGAAATGTATTTAAACTTCAAAGTAGAAAAACGAACAGTTCCTGTATTAATGAATGTCAGTGAACGCGATGGACTGTATGAAGGAGTGATCGTGCAGATTAAAGTACGAGATGAATACGAAAATCAGTTGTTGAAGTCTAAGAAAGAAGCAGAGCGAATTCAGCAACGAACAGATGAAGCTTACAATAAACTACTTGGATTGCTCGAAGAAGTAGAGTACAAGCAACAACAACTTTTGGAGTTAAATGGAGAATTGCAAGAGTTGGCTACTCGCGACGAATTGACTGGACTGTATAATCGTCGCGTGTTTCAAAGAAGTCTCGATGCCGCGATTGATCGTGCAGAACACTACGAGGCGCACTCATTTTCTTTACTGCTATTTGATATTGACCATTTCAAAACTGTCAACGATACTCATGGCCATCAAGTAGGCGATGATGTATTGAAGGAGCTGGCTTGTAAGCTAGAGAACAGAATTGATTCTCCAGACTTAGTAGCGCGTATTGGTGGAGAAGAGTTTGCCGTACTATTTGACGACCCTAATCATCAAAATAACTGTACAAAGGCAGAAGATCTTCGCCGCTATATACAGGATTCAGAATGGGTCAGTATAGCGATCACTGTCAGTATGGGAATCACAAGTTATCAGGATGGTGATCAATCCAGTAATATTTACGTTAGAGCTGACGATGCCCAGTATGCTTCTAAACGTAATGGACGAAATTGCCTAACATGTTTATAAAAAGACACTACAAAGTGAACATTGTAGTGTCTTTTTTATATAATGTATTAAACTTATTCCACAACAGGACGTCTGCGGGTCCGACTGAATAACATGAAGAACGCTAACGCAATAATGACAACGAGCATTAGTACTAAGTATAGTTCTTGGTAGCCGATAATCGGTACAAGCAACCCTAGTACGTAGGGTCCGAATCCGAATCCGAAATCGAGGAAGATAAAGAATGTCGATGTAGCCACACCTAAACGCTCAGGCTTCACACCTTGCAAAGCAATCGCTTGTGCACACGATTGGAAGTTACCAAAGCCGAGCCCAATAATGCCCCCTGCTAGAAGTAACATCCACCCTGCACTTGTGGCGCTTAACAATAGCAATCCTCCCGCAAATAGTATGAGTGAAGGATAAACAACAAAATTATTACCCTTTACATCCAACAGCTTGCCTGTGTACGGTCTTGAGAACAGTACAGCAATGGCATAGACTAAAAAGAAGAAGCTAGCTGTACTTACCAAGTTGATTTCTGCTGCATAAAACGAAATGAATGATAACACACCCGAATATGCTACAGCCGCTAATAACGTAACGAATGCAATAGGTAATGCACGCATTTCCAATAAACCCCGAACGCCAAGTTTCTTCACGGCCTCTGGTAAATCCTTTTTAGGCATAACCGCTGGTGTCTTCTTAACGAAAAAGAACATCGCTCCACAGCAGACACTAATAGCTAAACAAAACATAAAGAGCACATTGAACTCATAACGTTGGCTAAGGAAGATACCGAAGAACGGTCCAATAGCCGTTGCCAACACTGTGCTTAAACTAAAATACCCAATCCCTTCACCTCTTCGTGATGGCGGAAGCATTTGAGCCACCATAGTACCTGTTGCGGTAGAAGAAATACCAAGACCAATTCCATGAAGGAATCTGTTGGCCATCAATAATGGTAAGCTAACAGCACCAAAGTAAAACGCAGAGGCTACTATAGTTACAGCTAATCCGATCAATAAGATATTTCGACTCCCCATCCTTTCTATCAATCCGCCTACTGCCAGACGTGCAATAAGTGTACCGATGATGAAAATACCTGATACAAGTCCTGCAACACTAGTCGATACACCATATTCTTCTACCGAAAAAGGTGCGATGGTGACAATAAGTAAATACATCACCAGCATCAAAAAGAAATTAATAATAGATATTACAATAAAGTCCTTTGTCCAAATTTTCTTATTCTCCATTCGATCACTCTCTTATTTATGTAGATTTTGGTTAGCTAACTTCATAATACGGATACCTGCTTCTATATCTTCTCGTGTAGCGCCTTCAAGTAATCCTTCGTAAAATACTTCCAAGTCGGCCATCACCTTGATAACCGTAGCTTCCCCTTTTGGTGTTAATACAATCCATTTTTCTCTTCGATCTGTTCCAGGTCGAATAGTTACCATTTCCATTTCCAATAAGCGTTGAATGATTTTGGTTACACTCGGTTTCTCCACTTGTTTGCGTACCGCTATTTCTGCGGAAGTCATTTCGCCTTCAAACCACAGTAACTTTAGTATGCCCCACTGCGAATGAAATAATTGATAGGGTGCCAGTAATGTATTTAAACGATTCAACACAGGACGATAAAACTGAATATACTCAGTGAAAAACTGTTGGTATTTTTTCATATGTTCTTCTCCTCAATTAATTAGTTAGGGTACCTAACCATTAATATTATTTTAAGCTTATTGCGATAAAAAGTAAAGTAAATGGATGTTAATGAATATAACTTTCTCGCATCTATATGATATGATGAAATGATCTACTTGAATAATAAGGATACGAACGGGAGAGTGAACCCTATTTGGAATAAATATAAGAACACACCTTTTGTTGCTAAAATCACAATTGGATTTATCGCCGGTACATTACTCGGCATCTTTTTTAATGAATATACTACTTTCCTCGAGCCATTTGGGACATTGCTGCTAAATTTACTCAGCCTTATTGCGATCCCAGTCATTTTTCTTACAGTTGTTATGGCCGTCAATCAAATGAATTTAGCCCAGCTAGGTAAAATGGGCGGGAAACTCATTCTATACTATGCAGTAACAACTGCCGCAGCGGTATTGATCGGATTAACATTGGCTATGTGGATCAAACCGGGAAATAATTTAACACTGCCTACTGATGCAGTTGTAGAACCACCAGTTACCCCGGGATTCTCGGAAGTTCTATTGCAAATCGTACCAAAAAACATTTTCGCAGCCTTTACAGCTGGTGATTTGATGGCAATTTTATTTGTTGCGGTCATTATTGGCATGGCCATGTCTTCAATGAAGTTTTCTAAAGATACGAAACTTGTTGAGATGGGTGATTTGCTTGATCGTTTCTTTAGTGCACTAAATACAATGTTCTATAAAATACTTGATGGCGTCTTATTATACGCACCTATTGGTATTTTCGCAATCAGTGTCACGGCCTTTGGTCAACAAGGCTTGGAAACATTCCTTGGATTACTTTCATTCGTTGGGGTCTTCTATCTAGGCATATTGATTCTCTGGCTCTTTGTATACAGCGGATTCCTGAAACTGTTTGGAAATCCTGTATTACCGTTTTATCGCAATACGAAGGATGCCTATACAACTGCATTTTTCACTTCAAGTAGTATTGCATCATTGCCGATTGCTATTGAATCCGCAAAGAAAGCGGGTGTCTCCGAGAATACAGCGAACTTCGCTCTACCACTTGGTGCAGTCTTCAATTCTGACGGTGGTGCATTACGGATGGGTATTTCCATCGTCTTCGCAGCGAATATTACGAATCTGAACTTATCAGTTGGAGACTTGATCACTGTTATTGCAATCGGAACATTGCTTTCCATTGGCACTGCAGGTGTTCCTGCTGCGGGATTGGTCACGCTATCCGCTGTACTGACCATGTTTGGTCTCCCACTTGAAATCGTGGCATTAATAGCCGGAGTCGATGCATTAATTGGTATGGCAGGTACTGCTTCCAACGTCATGGGAGATATTGTAGGGGCTGCTGTAGTGGATAAGAAAACACCGCGTAAGAAATTTGCTTAACTAGCACTGTTGATCAATTTCGAGCTAGTGTGATGTTCTAAAATTAAACAAAACCAAAAGACCAACCTCTATACTGGGGTTGGTCTTTTGGTTTTTACTTTATTACTGTTTATTGTGCAATAGCTTCCATTGAATGAACAATCATCTTCGCAGCATGTGCACGCGTCGTAGGATCATTTGGCATGAACTTGCCATTGTCCCCTGTTGCGATATTCATCTGGTAAAGACCTGCAATGGCCCATTGCGTATCTTTCGAAAACTTTTTGATATCTGTAAATGGTGCAGCAACTGTTGGCGTGAATGGTTTGCCAGTTGCTACTTCATATGTCCGACTTAGTACTAGCGCTAACTGCGCGCGAGTAATGGGCTGATTTGGCATGAAGTGGCCATTCACTCCACTGACTAAACCATAGTCGTAAGCTGCTTGAATATCCTTCTTTGTGCTGTCGGCATAGTCTGCTAAGTCGTTAAATGCCCATTTTGTGCTCTTCGGCTTAAGATTCAGTGCGCGGACCAAGATAGATGTAGCTTGCGCACGCGTCAACGATTTGTCAGGGCGGAATGTATGATCCGCATAGCCACTGACGATACCTTTCATTGCGGCCATTTCAATAACATCTTTTGCCCAGTGATTTGTAATATCCGTAAACATCACTGTAGGTTCTACTGGCTCTTTGTCTAGTGTGTATTTAGCGTTCAAGTGTTGCATGCTCTTTTTACCGTTTTGATCAACGGCTTGAACAGAGAAATGATACTCTTTATTTGGCTGTAGATCCGTGATTTCATACGTTACTATAGGAGACATCACTTCACCTACCATTTTGTCGCCATTAAAAATCTGGTACGTTGAAATCATTCCCGTATCAATGACCGGTACCCAGTTTAACTCTACTGTCGTCGCATCTTTTGCTGTTACTGTAAATGCGTCTTTAGCAAACCATGAGTAGTTCTCCATCAATGATTTGTGGAAAGCATCCATTACTACTTTGTAGCCTGCTTGACTCAAATGAATATTTTCAGGATTAGGCAAGTACGTATAAGGATCTTCAGCGATCTGCTTTGCCGTCTCTACAAACTGTGCTGTAGTTCCTGTCAGTCCACTTTTAATCGCACTATTTATTGACATGACCAACTGTTCGACCATAGGCTGGTTTTGTGGACTTAAGTAAGGAAATGGATTGTAATAGCCCATCACATATACTTGTGCATCAGGATTCAAAGCATATATCTTTGCGAGGATCTGCTGTGTGTTCGTGCCGACCTTCATCATGGCAGCTGTTAGTTCACCTGAATTATACACCGGCGTACCCTTATCATCAAACTTGATATTTGGCAATACATCGTTTGCTCCAATAGTTAATGTGATGAGGTTAGCTTCTTTCACCGATTGATGAAGGGTAGCTGTTTGATCGGAGTGTCCCATGCCGACAATCGGCTTCGTGACGTCCATTTCAAAATCCTTCAATACATCGGCCGTTTTATAGCCTGGATATGAAAACCCTTTATTGCTTGCTAGTAATACTTCCTGTTTAGCCAATTTTTCTGCTAAAAGATCGGTATACCCTATACCCAGTTCGTTCGTTGGTGTGACACCCGCTGCCAATGAATCCCCTAGTGCTAAATAATTGATAGGAGAAATCCACGTAGGGGCTTTTTCAGGATCTGCAGCAGAAGCTTGGAACGGCATAATAGCAATTTGCAAAACTAGTGCAAATGCCATCACTACATAGCTAATCGACTTCTTCGTCATTATACATACCACCTTCCCATTTTCAGATTATTGTAAATTCAATCATAATCGCTAGCTTGCCAGTCTGTCAAATTTTAGTCCGTACGTCCCATAGCTCTGGAAAGAAGCGATGATCTAGTACAGATCTTAAATAATGAACACCAGAAGATCCACCCGTCCCTTGCTTAAAGCCGATAATGCGCTCCACTGTTTTCATATGTCTAAAGCGCCATTGCTGGTGACTGTCTTCGATATCAACTAGCTTTTCCGCTAATTGATACAAATCCCAATAGCGATCTACATCGCGATATACTTCAAGCCACGCAGCCGCAACACTTGGGTCCCCTTCGTAGGTAACAGAAAAGTCACGTGTGAGTAATGCAGGGTTGATAGCAAAGCCCGCACGTGCGAGTGCTTGAATCGCTACATCATAAATCCCAGGGGCTTTATACGCTTTTGCCAATCGTTCGGATAGCTCTGAATCTTTTTCATAAATTTTAATGATTTGTGGTTGCCTATAACCTAATGCAAATTCAATCAAACGGTTTTGATAGGATTGGAAGCCTGATGCCTTTCCTAAACTGTCACGGAACTCCATGTACTCGGCAGGTGTCAATGTAGCCAACACATCCCACGCTTGAATAATTTGGGTTTGTACCTTCGAAACACGCGCAAGCATTTTGAACGCTTCAGGCAATTCATCTTGCTGAATTGATTCAATCGCCGTTTCAAGCTCATGTAAAATTAACTTCATCCACAGTTCATTCACCTGATGAATAATGATGAACAACATTTCATCATGATGACCCGACAGACGCTCTTGACTCGATAGTACCTTGTCTAAATGCAAATACTCGCCATACGTCATCGATTCCCTAAAATCCGTATGAATACCTTTCTCCTTCATGACTCCAGCCTCCTGACAACTGCACGGACAGGACTTCCATCCGCCTCTTCCAATGCTAATGGTAATGCGATCAATTCATAGTGCCCTACTTCCAATGAATGCAAAACTAGATTTTCGATAATGATGACATCATTACGATATAACGAATGGTGGCCTAATAATTCTTTACTGGTTTCCGGATCAACGGAAGGTGTATCCACACCAATCAGACGAATACCACGCTCTTTCAATAACGGCCCGACGTCTTCACCGATCACTGTAAAACTCTGGGGAAACTTCGTTGGTGTCGGATGACTTCCCGTTTTCAATAAAAGGCGTTCAGCACCGCCAAAGTCCAGCGGCTCTAGATCAGCCCGTGTTACGCAACTAACGCCTGTCACGTCTACTAGACAAGCCTTACCAATATATAAGTCCACGGGCAGCTCCAAAATTCTTAACCCATCATTGTCATAATGAAAAGGAGCATCCGTATGTGTGCCAATATGCGTGCTCATCGTTAATTTTCCAATGTTAACAGAACCGGATTGTTCTTTCGATACCGCTACTTCATAAGAAAAAGGCGTATCTCCTGGCCACTCCGCGATATGCTGATTCAATGGTTGTGTAATATCAATCCACTGACTTGTCATGCAACCACCCCACGTTCATTCGGAAATTCTTTGTATAACTCTTCTTTCATAATCGTTTTAAGTATTTGTACAGCTTCCCACACATCTTTAAATGAATTGTACAACGCAACCGGTGCTAATCGAATACCATCAGGTGCTCTGAAGTCAGGAACCACGCCTTGCGCTTTCAATGCTTGGCAAATTCTTGCCGCCTCGTTATGCTGTAATAATAAATGTCCGCCACGGGAATCATCTAGTGGATTGCCGATACCAAACGAATACTCTTGCAGTTCATCGTCAATACAATCCAGCATGAAACGTGTCAGTGCCAATGACTTCTCGCGGACTTTATCCATTCCAAGTTCCTCAAACATTTCAAGCGAGCCGAGTAAAGGAGCTAGACTCAATACATGCGGAGTACCGATTTGGTATGCCCCTGCGTCTGGTGCTGCTGTCATCGTGTGATCCATATCAAATTGCTTTGTTTTATCCGAGCCGAACCATCCAGCAAGACCTGCCTCTTTGCCGAAATGACGTTCATTGATGAATAGCCCGCCTACTGCTCCGGGACCGCCGTTTAAGTGTTTATATGTACACCAAAAAGCGAAATCCACATCCCAGTTATGCAGTTCATGAGTCACCGCACCGATTGAATGGGACAAATCAAATCCGATTACAATTCCTTTTTCCCTTGCTACCTGAGTAAGCGTTTTCATATCCAACACTTGACCACTGCGATATAGGACAGAAGGAAGCACAATCAATGCGATGTCATCTGTCATTGCATCGATAATTCGATTTTCATCAAGCGTGAGCCCGTCTTCACTTTTCACACGAACTAGATGCTCTTCCGGATCGAGACCGTGTACTCGAATCTGACTTTGCAGTGCATAAATATCTGATGGGAAGTTTAATTCATCCGCCAATATTTTCGTGCGCTTTCCTGAAGGTCGATAAAAGGTAGAGACCATTTGATGCAAGTTCGTTGTAGTAGATCCTGTCGCGATCACTTCCGACTTTTCCCCTCCAACTAACGGCGCCATTCTATCCCCTAGTTGTTCTGCCATGAAATACCATGGGTGCTTTCCTTCGGTCCAGCCGTCAACCCCTAAAGTCTTCCAGGATTCTAGCAATTCGAATAGTTTCTTCTCTGCACGCGTGGACAGCAAGCCCAGTGAATTTCCATCCATGTAAATTTTATCTTGCAACAAATAAAATTCCTCCCGGTACCGGGCTAATGAATCTTGTTGATCTAGTGTTATTGCATATTCAAGTGTATTGGAGCTCATTTATATTCTCCTTTCTGTCTGTACATAAATAATACCATAATGCCATTCGATGTCATCCGAATGATGATATGACCTTCACTAAGTTCTATGCTAAACTTTAGTAAAAAGGAGGTTTTCATAGCTATGGAAGCTTTTACTGAACAGGCCGTAGCGATTATTAAAGCGATTCCGCCAGGCCATGTCATGACGTATGGTCAAGTAGCCTCGGAAGCCGGTAATCCCCGTGGCGCAAGACAAATCTCACGTATTTTACATTCTATGAGCGCTAAATATGACCTTCCGTGGCACCGCATCATCAATGCCCAAGGAGGAATCTCCACTCCAGATCATGCAGAGGATAAAGGAAACACACAGCGAGAGCGATTAATTTCGGAAGGTGTTCAATTCAACGAAAACGGACGGATCTCGCTTGATACGTATCGCTGGCACCCTGAATAAAAGCTTTATGAGCGCTCGTAGCTGTTCTATGATCGGTTTCGCGATGTGATAGAGCGACTACGGGCTTTGATAGAGCGGTCACCACGCGTAATAGAGCGCTCGCGGGGAATCTATGATCACTTACGCGATTTCTATGAGCATGCACTCAAATTACACCGTCACTTATTCAGCGCGCAAAAAAACGCTTGACTCCCCTTTAGGAGCCAAGCGTTTTCTCTAGTTATACTTGTAATAAACTCAAAAACTTCTTCGTTCGTTGATGTTGTGGATTCGTGAAGATTTCAGCAGGCGCACCACGTTCTACAATGATACCGTCATCAATGAAGATCACTTCATCAGCAACCTCTTTAGCGAATCTCATTTCATGTGTGACCACAGCCATCGTCATGCCTTCATGGGCCAAATCCTTCATGACACGAAGTACTTCTCCAACGAGCTCGGGGTCAAGGGCAGAAGTTGGTTCGTCGAACAACATAACTTTCGGGTCCATCGCAAGTGCTCGGGCAATGGCCACACGCTGTTGCTGACCGCCAGAGAGTTGGAAAGGATACTTCTCTTTATGATCAGCCAGTCCCACTTTATCTAGCAGCGATTCTGCCTTTAGAATGGCTTCTTTGTGTGACAACCTTTTGACTGTAGTAAGTCCTTCCGTCACATTGCCTGTTGCCGTCAGATGCGGGAATAGATTATAACTTTGAAATACCATTCCCGTTAGCTGACGAAATGCACTGATCGACTTTTTAGAAACAGAGGAATTGAAGTCCAATTTTTGACCGTCTATCGAAAGTATTCCGCCGTTCGGTGTTTCAAGTACATTTAAACAACGTAGCAACGTGGACTTACCGGATCCAGATGGTCCAATAATAACGACCACTTTACCCTGTTCTATCTCCAAGTCCACGTTTTTAATAACTTCTAAATCTCCAAATGACTTTTTCAGTCCTTGTATCGAAATCATGATAACCCTCCTGACTTACCGACAACGCGATCCAAACGTTTTTCAATTCTCCCTTGGAATATAGACAGAATGAAACAAATCACCCAGTAGACAAGAGCGGCCATAATATAAACGAATAGGAATTCATAATTCATGGAGGCAATTTCCTGGGCTCTTCTGAATGTCTCGGCTACTAAAATCGTCGCAGCAAGTGAAGTATCTTTTACTAATCCGATAAAAGAGTTAGAAAGTGGTGGAACCGATACACGAGCTGCTTGAGGTAAGACAATCTTACGCAACGCTTGAGAATAATTCATTCCAATTGAATAGGCCGCTTCCCATTGCCCTTTTGGGATAGATAAAATAGCCGCACGAATAATTTCCGATGCATACGCACCGACGTTCAATGAAAATCCTATGACAGCTGATGGGAATGGATCAATTGTGATACCAATCGTCGGCAAACCGTAAAAGATAATGAATAATTGTACAAGCAAAGGTGTTCCACGGATAATCGATACATACACCCGCGCTATTGCTTCTAAGAGTTTGTTAGAAGAGATCCTCGCCAATGCAGTAAAGATGGCGATAATCAGTCCAATACTAAATGCGATGATTGCCAAAGGAATTGTATACTTAATAGCCCCTTCAATCAAAGGCCCGATGGACGTTGATGCGATTTCTTGGAATCTCTGTATCCGTTCGGGACTTAGTGCAATCGTATTAAGATACATCTTCGCCGAACCATTTTTCGGAGATCGTCTTCAATGTACCGTCTTCACGCATCGCATCCAACGCTTTGTTTATTTCTTCTATTAGATCTTCGTTTCCTTGTCTAAATACAAAAGCACTTTCCGATTGATTGTCTTCGGAAATTTCTTCTTCCTCAACAATTTTAATTGGAGCATCCGGTTTTTGTTTTAAATAATCGAGTGCAGATAGTTTATCGTTATATGTGCCGTCCACACGTTTGGAAATTACCAAGTCGACACCTTGATTAAACCCATCGATTTTGATAATTTCTGCGCCATTTGCTTTCGCTAATTGCCCATAGTTACTAGTCAGTGTCTGAGCAGCTTTCTTACCTTCCATACCATCAAACGCAATATCCTCGTCTGCACGAACAACCAAAACAGAGTTTGAATGTGTATAAGCTTGGGAAAACTCGTACTTTTCCTTGCGCTCTTCATTGATGCCGACTTGGTTGGCAATCATGTCAAATCGCTTAGCATCTAGGCCTGCGAAAACAGCATCCCATTGTGTTTCAAAAAACTTTACTTCCACGCCTAATCGTTTTGCAATTTCTTGTGTGACTTCTACATCATATCCTGTTAACTTCCCCGATTCATCGTGAAAAGAAAAAGGTGCATAAGTTCCTTCTGTTCCTACATTGAGTACACCGTTTGCGAGAACTTCTTCTAGCAGACCGTCTTGCCCTGCCGGTTTTTCAGCGGAGTCATTGGGCTTACTTTCTTCTTTACCGCCACAGGCAACTAAAACAGCGGCCAATAAAACGAGCATAAATGGTAAAAGTACTTTTTTCATTTATAAAACCCCACTATTCTTATAAGTATTTGTTGTTTAGAATCATAAAAGATTTGATAGACTCTGTCAACATGTAGAGCTTGCAACACTTACTATTACACTATACAGAATTAACTGATAAAACTAAATAGTTCACCTATAAGATATTGATATAACAATATCCATTGAATACGTTTTGAATCAATAAAGAAAGGGCATACAATCGCTATACTATTAATTAGGGGTTGGATCACATGGATCAAGGATCTGAGAATGCACGAAGGAAATTAAACAAAACATTGAAGCCATCATGGGTGTTTGCCATCGCACTTGGCTCATCAGTCGGTTGGGGAGCATTTATCCTACCAGGAGACTGGATTCGATCTTCAGGGCCACTCGGAGCAATCATCGGTTTAGGAATTGGTGCTCTAGTTATGATGATCATCGCTTCAAGTTATGGTGTAATGATTAAAAAGTTTCCGGTTTCCGGAGGCGGATTTACATATGCTTTTATAGCAGCAGGCAAAGTGTGGGCATTTATCTGTGGCTGGTTCTTGTCACTTGGATATATATCTATCGTCGCCTTGAATGCTTCTGCACTTACTTTATTACTTAAGTTTTTAGCGCCGGGTTTTATGAAACAAGGATTTCTTTATAGCGTTGCGGGATGGGACGTATACATACCTGAAATCATCATTGCCAGTTTGCTCATTCTAGCTTTCGCCTTCATCAACACAACAGGAACAAGTATTTCAGGACAAATTCAATTTTATTTCAGTGTCTTGCTCGTTGCCGGTGTCGTAGTACTCGGTATCTTCACATTCGCTGGGGCCGATCAACCACTTGAGAATTTGCAACCACTGTTTAAAGGTAACCAGTCGATAATTACTTCTATACTTGTAGTATTGGCCATTGCGCCTTGGGCATACGTCGGATTTGATAATGTGCCGCAAGCAGCGGAAGAATTCAATTTCTCACCTCGCAAAGCAACTATGCTAATTATTGCATCTCTGTTCACTTCATTTTTGATTTATGCAATCATGATTGGTTTGACTAGCTGGACATTCCCTGCATCAGCGAATATCGGTAGCGGTGATTTATGGGCAACTGGAGAAGTCGTTCGTTCTGCACTCGGTATTGGAGGATTAGCTGTTATGGCAGTTGCGATTGTCATGGGAATCTTTACAGGTTTGAATGGATTCTTCATGTCATCAAGCCGCCTATTGTTTTCTATGGCGCGTGCACGTGCATTACCTAACTTCTTCCGTGGGATGACTAAAAACCAAACACCGAAATGGGGTATTTGGTTCGTGGCCTTAATCACATTGCCGACTCCATGGTTTGGTCGTCAAGCATTGACATGGATCGTAGATATGTCATCAACAGGTGTATCTGTAGCCTACTTCTTCACTTGTCTTGCGGCGTTTAAAGTGTTGGCGTGGGGCAAAGAAGAAATGGGACGCGAGATCGAACCTTTGAAAAAGTTTTTAGCATTACTAGGTATGGTTGCAAGTGCAGCATTCTTGGCATTGCTACTTGTACCAACTTCACCTGCAGCACTTACAACACCTTCTTACTTACTATTACTCGCCTGGTCAATTGTCGGTGTGATCTTCTATGTGGTCATCCGTAAGCGCTATAACAGTTTGACACAAGAAGAAACCGAGTATTATGTGTTAGGTAAGTCCATCGAGTCTGAAGTAATGGAAGCCGCAACTGTAGAACCCGATACAGACTTGCCTATTCCAGCACCTACTCGTTCATAGAAGTGTATGTAATAAAACAACCGCCACAGAGTTTTGTCCTGTGGCGGTTGTTTTTGTAAGGGAAGGATTGTTTTGGGCGCTATGCTGCGTTTCATCTACGTAAAAAAGCAGAGACATACTCAGTCTCTGCTTTCATTACGCCTAGTCTTATAAAAGTCCAATCCACTGCCAGTAAGTCGCACTGAGTAACAAGATGAGCAAGTACCCAATGATCGTAAGCGGAACGCCTGTCTTCAGGAAATCCTTTACTGAGAAGGCCCCTGTCCCATATGCCAACATGTTCTGTGGCGCACTGACTGGAAGCAAGAATCCGAAACTGATGACGAACTGTTGAATCAAAACGAATCCGACTTGATTGACATCTAGGGAAATCGTTGTTGCTAATGCAATAAATATCGGGATCAGTGCAGAGGACAAGCTCGTCGCACTGGCAAATCCGAGGTGAATCAAAATATTAAACAGTGACAACAAAGCAATCGTTGCGAGTAATGGCATAGTGTCTAAGCCCATCGCGCCGAACACTTTATCAGACAACCACTGTGCACCAGTTGTATCTAGTAATAGTGTACCCAATGAGATCCCTACTGCGAAAACAACAATCGTTCCCCACGGAATCATTTGCTGAACAGTTTTCCAGTCGAATACACCGATCTTCGGTGTCAGTAATATCGCAATGGCAACAATGGTGACAGTCGTTGTATCAAATGGATGCAATTTTTCTTCTGTAGCCCATAAGAAAAGTAAAGCAACTGCAACGACAATTAAGCGTAGTTCGGAAGCTTTGATTTTGCCCAATTCTTTTAATTGGCCCTCAATCAATTCCTTACCACCTTCTACTACTTGTGTTTCCGGCTTAATAACTAATTTCATGATGAAGAATAAAGCGATCGACATCAGAATAGACCATGGAGCTGCATACAAGAACCAAGAACTCCACGCGACGGATACACCGAACTCTTTCTCAATAAATCCGAGTGCCACCATATTTTGTGCAGCACCGGTTTTAATACCGACGTTCCAGATTGAAACGGATTGAACAGCCGTGATGACGAGCAATGCTCCCAATCGACTGTTTGTTGGCAATCCGAATGCTGCGACCATCCCAAGCAAAATCGGCACGACAGCACCAGCACGTGCCGTTGCACTTGGTACGAAGAACGCCAAGACGATTGATACGACGATGGAACCAAAGATAATAGCACCCGTCTTAACGCCAACTTTCGATAGAATGAAAAGTGCTAATCTTTTATGCAAGTTGGTCGTCTGCATGGCGGTTGCGAGGAACAATGCGGCCGCCACTAATGCAACAGCAGGACTCGAGAATCCGGCCAATGCCATTCTCAAGGCGTTTTTCGTCCCAAGTAGCTCCTCGGGGTTTTCCATATTTGGCGCGAGGCCAAGAAGTACTGCAGCTAAGCCGAGTATCATGGCTGCGCTAACAGGATACGGCACGGCTTCCGTCACCCATAAGATTACTGCGAAGGCTAGGATAGCTAGTGCTCTTTGTCCAACAACAGGTAGATCTGCCGGGTTAGGAAGTAAAACGATGGTTATGAGTGCGGCGAATGCCAAGAGTATCCACAATCCCTTTAGATTACGTTTCTGCTTCTCTGGATGAGGAGAAACTTCTTGTGCAGTTGTCACAAATACTCATTCCTTTCTATATATAGTTACTACTTATTATTACCCTAAATATTTCACCACTAACTGCCTTCGCGAAATATGTTGAAAAAAGGCAATAAAATAACATGTGGTATGGTTCAGAACACAGGTTTTATACACTAAAAAGACTGTTATTAGAAGTGGATCACTTCTCACAACAGCTGAATACTTATAATGCTTTCTATTGCTTTACATTTTCCAGCGTGAAGATAATCGGTCTATCCCTCTATTGACTTATCTTTCCGACGTGATAAAATTCAAAACGTTAACTATCTATATAGATAAAGAGCAATCTATTATATAATGAATCCATATCTTCCATGTTTTATTCGCAACAGCAAATAGACAGAGCGAAGTACTCCTTCGTCCTTTAAGGGGATGAAAGGAGTTTTTCTACATTTACAGGAGGTCATGAGTATGTTTCCAATTAAGGCGATTCATTCGCCAACCTTTAAAGCGTCGGTCATCCTGACTGTGCTAATCGTGGCGATGATCAGTGCTAGCATCATAGTATTTGATTCTGTACCACATGTACCTATTTTATTTGCTATTCTTTTATTATTTGGCTACGGATTATGGAAGAAGATTTCCTACAAAGAGTTGGAACGTGGTTTGGTGGAAGGAGCAAGTTCTGGAATGAGCGCAGTGTTCTTGTTCTTCTTCATCGGAGTTCTCGTGAGTAGCTGGATGATGGGTGGTACGATTCCAACCCTGATCTACGCTGGACTCCAAATCATTACGCCAACGTTTTTCTATGCCATCGTGTTCATCGTCACGGCCATTATCGGCTTATCTGTCGGTAGTTCATTGACAACTGTCGCTACGATCGGTGTAGCATTTATCAGTATGGCACATATTTTAGAGCTTTCTTTGCCTATTGCGGCAGGTGCGATTGTCTCGGGCGCATTTTTTGGAGATAAGATGTCACCGTTGTCTGATACAACCAACTTGGCCTCTTCGATTGTCGGTGTAGACTTATTTGAACATATACGCAATATGGGATGGACAACATTTCCCGCGTTCTTCATCTCACTGATCTTATTTGGTGTGTTATCGCCCAATGTAACATCAAGTGATTTTACGACAATCGAGAAATACAGTGATGCATTAATTGGCACTAACTCAATACATTGGTATACGTTGATCCCTGTAGCCGTGCTGATCATTTTGACATTCGTCAAAGTACCAGCAATTTTGACGCTGGCTGTTAGTGCATTGTCTGCTATTATTGTTGCCTACATCCATACCTTTTATGGAGCATCCGAAGTATTAAGTATTCTATTTAGTGGTTATGAAGGATCTACAGGCGTTGCAGTCGTGGATGAATTATTGTCTCGCAGTGACGGAATGGAAGGCATGATGTTCACGATTTCGCTTGTGTTACTGTCACTTAGTATGGGCGGCATGCTGTTCACATTAGGAATTGTCCAGT
This sequence comes from Sporosarcina ureae, assembly GCF_002109325.1. GTDB lineage: Bacteria > Bacillota > Bacilli > Bacillales_A > Planococcaceae > Sporosarcina > Sporosarcina ureae_C. Next base: position 1,755,729 of record NZ_CP015348.1, read on the forward strand.
GCTTACTTGCGAAAATTGAAAGTGCATTACGTAAAGTGTCGTCCGTTATTTTGACGTCTGCACTTACTGCAATCGGTATCAACGTTTTGATCGGTGAGCAGTATTTATCTATCTTATTAACTGGTCAGGCCTTCCAATCCAGTTACGAGAAGGTCGGATTGGCGAATAAAAACTTGAGCCGTGTAATGGAAGACGCGGGAACGGTCATCAATCCCCTTGTGCCATGGAGCGTGGCAGGGATTTTCATCACGACCGTACTCGAAGTACCGACCATTGCGTACTTGCCGTTTGCGTTCTTCTGTTTATTGAGTCCCGTATTGACTGTATTATTCGGCTACTTGGGCAAGACACTGACACGTATTTAACGATTATGACATGATAATATCATCTTGTTGTTGATCAAGCCGCCGTATTTCCTCTTCAGAAGCTACACGCTTTCTTGTTAGTTGGTCCTGTATACGTCGGACATCTTGCAGGACGGTGTGCAGCTTCTTTTTTGCATCCGTAATACGTGTATGAACCATCCAATCAGAGAAGATGTTATCAAAAAACACATCTGTAAATGTAAAGATGTCATTTTGATTCACTTGGAATGAATCGGTCGCCGCATCTTGAACATCCATAAGCTCCGTTTCGTAATGACGCAGTGCACGCTGAGCTTGTTGTACCAGATCATCAGAGCTATTGATTTCAGAGTACTTGAGTGCGGAGACGAATATTCCTCCACCTAAAAAAGTATCCCACATCGATATACCTTCTGCTGAATCTAATTTTTTCATCGCACCATCCAGTGCACGTTTTGCTTTTTCTCCGGCTTCCAGTGCTTCGTCAATTTCACGCACCATCGCGAATACTCGCACCCGATCATCCGCTATTTTCTGTAATGTTTGATTGGCCACTGAATCATTCATACGGATCCACGACTCTTTTTCTCTCAGTAAATCCTCCCAGTCTTCCACAATGTACATGAAGTCAGGATGTTCTAGCTTCTTTCGTAAGTCTTGCTCTTCTTCTGACAAGTCTATGACGTTCTTTTCTGCTTCGTTAAACTTCAATTCTGCTTGAGCAGCTTCTTCAATTTCCTTTTTCATTTTTTCATCCCACGTACCTGTCCATTCACTGATTTTATTGGCAAATGAAAATTTACCCAGCTTCACAACATCTTGTTGCTCTTTTGTCAGTTGGCGGTGAAGTTGATCACGCGTTTTCTTCATAGCAAGTAGTTTTTCACTTGTCTGCTCCAAACGTTTGAGCAGTCGTCTATGATTCATTCTTTTTTCTTGCAAGGTATATTGTCTTTCATGAATATCTTGTCTCATATCCATCACTCCTTTATTGTTATACGGAGATACATTGAATAAGGATTCACAATCTTCACGCATACTCCGTAGAGATTTTCTCATACTAAAGAAAACTCACGAAAAGGCGTGTGCATAATGGATTTCGATTCAATTTGGAAAGCGGTACTCATTATCGTGACGGGAATACTGCTTTTGCATATTTCCGGACGCAAGTCTATATCTCAAATGACGATTGGGCAAACCGTATTGATGATCGCGGTTGGTACATTGCTAATTCAACCTGTAGCAAGCAAAAATTTATGGCAAACTCTTTTGCTTTCATTTATTTTAGTGCTGACACTTTTTTTCTTTGAACTATTGGCGTTGAAGTGGAATTCTTTCGAAGGGCTTTTACGAGGAAGATCAAAAGTCGTGATCGAAAATGGGATTCTTAAAGTATCTACGATGAAAAAACTCCGTTTAACTGTGGATGAATTAGAAATGCATTTACGGCAAAATAGCATCGAAAGAATTGACGATGTAAAATGGGCGACTATAGAAATGAGTGGACAGCTCGGCTATGTTTTAGTCGACCGCAAGCAATACGCAACGAAAGAAGACATTGCAAGACTTCAGCTGACGTTAGAAGAAATGAGTAGCCAACTGAATCTCGATCATCCCATTACCAAAGAGACTAAGCCGATCATTGAGAGTTCCACTCTATTTACAGAAATAGAACACCCCACTTCCGTGCCGAAATCCCTTGAATAAAAGTTTAACGAGCGAGTTAACGGGGGAAGTTACTTATAACAACTCCAAAACCGAGAGGAAGAAAAGCATATGATTAGAGTAATTAAAAAGTTAGTAAAATGGGGAATGGTGTTATATCCTGTAGTAAAAACAGTGATGAATGAAAAGAAAAAGAAAGAGGCTTATTCAGGCGCTAAAGGGCGTAGATAAAGCACAAACTTACCAGATGGGAGATCTAGATCTTCCATCTGGTTTTATTATTATAATAAAAAAGTTAAATTTATTTATAAAAAAAGGTTTATTTTCTCCCATAAAAGAGTATACTAAGGTAAGAGGATTTTTTTCTGACCACTTTTTTCCTCACTATTGTTTGAACCCCAAACAAAAAGCTCCTGGTACACTAGATTACCTACGGAGGAGAATTTAACACATGCATTGGTACAACAAATTAAAAGAGTATTTTCCGATTGAAGAGATGAAGTCACAGGAACATATGGAGACATTACTGAATGACAAGGGCAATGTCTACTATAAAGAGGAAGGTCCGAAGCACGTATTAATGTACGTTGAGACGGAAGACTTCGTTTTCGTTGACTATCTTTTCGTATCTTCAGCCGCACGTGGTGAAGGGTTAGGAAAAAAACTATTGGATTCGTTGAAAACCAAGAACAAACCTATTTTACTGGAAGTTGAACCAGTAGACGAATCAGAACCAGATACTGAGAAACGACTGAAGTTCTATGCACGTGAAGACTTCACGCACGCACGGAATATTGGTTATAACCGTCGTTCATTGGCAACTGGTGAACAAACAATCCTCGAAATTCTATACTGGGCACCCCCGCAGTCTTCAAAAGCGGATGAAAAAGAAGTATTCAGCGCGATGAAAACAACCTACGAAGAAATTCACACCTACAAAGACCAAGATTTCTATGGAGATTCATACGATCCGACTGATAAGGTTCTTCAATATCAAGCAAAACCAAAAAAGAATATTTTAGAAGCTTTCGAATCAATAAGCGTATGACGAGAAGCCGGTCTTTCATAGACCGGCTTTTTTGTGTTCTTCTACATAACTCTACTCAGTTGACTCTTCGCTTCGTAAATCATCTAACAGTTGATTGAATCAACAGTCGCTTTACCGTAAACTGAAATAGAAGAGAAAGGTGTGAATCCATGCTACGAATAGGCGCTGTTATTTTACAGGAACGAAAGCGACTTAAGATTACTCAAGATACACTAGCTGCTCACTGTCTGGTATCGAAAGCCTCCGTTTCTAAATGGGAAAAGGGATTGAGCTATCCGGATATTACATTGCTACCTCAAATTGCTTCTTATTTTGAACTTACGGTTGATGAATTACTTGGCTATGAACGGCAACTTTCTAAAGAAGCCATTCAAACTCACTATTACGAATTCGCTGCCCGCTTTGGTAAAGAACCGTTTTCGCATGTCTATACGGAAGTAGAATCACAAGTCAAAATCTACTATCACGATCCTGCATTCCTGCTGCAAATGAGTATTTTATTGCTCAACCATCATATGCTGAGCGAAGATAGTCATTCAGTGTTGCAAAAAACTGATTGCTGGCTGGAACGGATTGGTCAACTGAGTGAAGATGTCTGGGTATTGCGACAAGCAAATTCTTTGCGTGCAACTGTCGCATTGATGCAGGCGCGTCCTGAAACGACATTGGAATTATTGGACGGCGTCATCAAGCCGAGTATTGGTGATGAAATTCTGCTAGCTACCGCCCATGAACAACTGGGCGACCAAGAGGAAGCGATGCGTGTCATTCAAGTCATGATGTATCAAAACGTAATTCAACTTGTTGGCAGCAGTCCTCTCTATTTACGACTTTCCGCTTCAAATGAACAACTATTTAATGAAACCATCCACCGAATAGAAGGATTAATTGAGCTATATTCGATGCGGACACTCCATCCAAATGTGTGCTTGCAATTTTATTTTAGCGTAGCACAATGTGCAGCCCTTTCATCCAACCGAACGTTACTCTATCTATACTTAAAGAAGTATGTAGATGTATGTGTTCATGACCTATTTCCTTTTTCATTACGCGGTGATGAATACTTCGACTTGCTGGAAAGTTGGTTAAAACAATTGGATTTAGGCACAAACGCACCACGCAATACCGAAATTATCAAGCAATCCATACTAGAGTCGATGGATGCGCCATTCTTTGAGTCATTTAAACAAGACGATGAAATGCAGGAGTTACAACAAAGACTACGCTTTGGATTGGAGGGGTGTTCATGAATACAGATATGGCTTTACTAATAGAATACTTGCCATTTTTAATTCCACTCATTATTTTACAACTAGGTCTGGCTATCTTTTCAGCGATCCACGTCGTTCGTCATCCGCATTACCGCTTCGGAAATCTAGTAATGTGGTTGTTGATCGTTCTATTAGTGCAATTTATCGGACCGTTGATATATTTCGTTTTCGGAAGAGGTGATCACGATGGTCGTACAAATTAATGGAGTAACGAAGAGATTTGGGAACCATGAAGTGTTACGAGATATCCATCTCCATATCCCCGAACATACTATTTTTGGATTTGTCGGTGCCAATGGCTCGGGCAAGACGACACTGATGAAATGTATGCTCGGTTTGTTACCGCTCAATGCTGGGTCTATCACGATTGCAGGTGAACCCGTGACGTTCGGGGAAACCAAGTCCAATCAATATGTTGGCTACTTGCCGGACGTTCCTGAATTTTATCAATTCTATACCGCAACGCAGTATTTAGAGTTATGTGCAGTCATTACAAATATAGCTGAAAAAGAACGCCAAGAAAGAATTGCTGAATTACTTGAATTGGTAGGGTTAGCAGGAACTCATTCTTTAATTAGCACGTATTCAAGAGGAATGAAACAACGACTGGGAATCGCACAAGCATTACTAAACAAACCGAAACTTCTTATTTGCGATGAACCGACTTCCGCCCTGGACCCAGCTGGTCGTGCGCAAATTCTTTCTATTCTACAAAAGGCGAAAGCGGAAACAACGGTTTTCTTCTCCACGCATATCGTTTCTGACGCAGAACAAATCTGTGATCACGTCGCCATGTTACATGAAGGTACTATTATATTCCAAGATGAGTTGGCTCATCTGAAACAACAATCCACAGGACAATTCGTCTTTACTTTTTCCATATGTGCAGACGAAGTGATGGAACGCTTGCAACACACTGCCTTTGACATGAAGGTAGAGAACAACCAATTAATTGTAAGTTTACATGACGATAGTTCACAGATGGCTTTCATGCAAGCACTCATCAACCAAAATATCCTCATCCAATCGATGCATCCTCGAACACGTTTACTTGAGCAACTAGTATTGGAGGTGCTGGAATGAACCAGTGGCTCGGCTTTTTAAAGAAAGAATGGTTCGAAAGTGTAAAGTCGTATAAGCTATTGCTGATTATAGTCATTTTCTCGATTCTTGGTATATTGAACCCTTTCACGGCAAAAATCACTCCCCTTCTGTTTGAACAATTCATGCCTGAAGGTGCATTCGTCAATCTGCCTGAACCTAGCGCACTTGACTCTTGGATGCAATTCTATAAAAACGTTCCACAAATGGGATTGATCGTGTTTATTCTACTATTCAGTACGATGATGTCGAAGGAGCTGGAGAAAGGTACGCTAGTGATTTTGCTGACGAAAGGATTACGCCGCAGCACCGTCATTACGACAAAGTTCTTTATGGCACTTTGTTATTGGACGCTAGCTATCGCGCTGGCATTCACTATCACATACGCTTATACCGCTTATTACTGGGATCAAAGTCAACTGCACCATCTACTATTTGCAGCTAGTTGTCTTTATGTATTCGGCATACTTTTACTAGCGGTTACATTATGGGGCAACACTTTATTCGCGACGCCTTATGGCGGAACACTCGTCACATTACTTGTCGTGATTTTCTTATTTATTGTAGCTATATTTCCGAATTCAGCTAAATGGAATCCCCTTGAACTACTGACGGCTTCGCACAAACTATTAACTGGTGAACTGACACCATTAGACTTATGGATTCCTTATGCTATTACTTTGTTTATCGCAACCCTAGCCGTCTTACTGACTGTGTCGCATTTCAAGAGGAAATTGCTATGAAAGCGTTGACATCGAATTGAAAATCATGTAAATTACAAAAGGACGAACAATCCAACATGATTTTATAAAAACATTCGTTTATAGAGGTGATTGTAATGGAAACCGTATTTGACTATGAAGATATACAGCTAGTTCCAGCAAAATGTGTGGTAGAAAGCCGCTCAGAATGTGATACATCCGTTATGTTAGGTGGTCACACGTTTCGTTTACCGGTCGTTCCCGCTAACATGCAAACGATTATTGACGAAAAAATTGCGATTCAATTAGCAGAGGAAGGCTATTTCTATATAATGCATCGTTTCAATCCTGAAACACGAGTAGATTTCATCAAAGATATGCACGCTCGCGGTTTAATTGCGTCGATCAGTGTCGGTGTTAAAGAAGAAGAGTACGGATTCGTTGAGCAATTGGCGATTGATGCACAAGTTCCTGAATTCATCACCATCGATATCGCACACGGTCATTCCAATCAAGTCATCCGCATGATCCAGCATATCAAAAAGCATTTGCCGATGAGCTTTGTCATTGCAGGTAACGTTGGCACACCTGAAGCTGTACGTGAATTGGAGAATGCAGGTGCTGACGCAACGAAAGTCGGTATCGGGCCAGGGAAAGTATGCATTACGAAAATCAAGACAGGATTTGGCACAGGCGGTTGGCAACTAGCGGCTGTTCGCTTATGTGCAAAAGCTGCATCTAAACCAATTATCGCAGACGGCGGAATTCGCACACATGGCGACATCGCTAAATCTGTACGTTTTGGCGCAAGCATGGTCATGGTTGGCTCATTATTCGCAGGTCACGAGGAATCTCCCGGACAGACTGTGGAGCAAGATGGTCAATTATATAAGGAATATTTTGGTTCGGCTTCTGAATTCCAAAAAGGCGAAAAGAAGAATGTTGAGGGCAAAAAAATGTTCGTGGAATATAAGGGACCATTGAAAGACACATTGATTGAAATGGAGCAAGATCTTCAGTCTGCTATTTCCTATTCAGGCGGCAAGACATTAAGCTCGATCCGCACTGTTGACTATGTGATTGTAAAGAATTCTATTTTCAATGGCGATAAAGTATTTTAATTTATTTCAACCGATTGGATATTTTACTCCAATCGGTTTTTTCGTCTGTAATCTAGTAAGTTGAGTTTACTCTCCCCTATTCGTAAGATAGAAGAATATGTATTTACTGAGGGAGTGATTTAATTGAGAACACAGACTGAACAGATCAAGAAACAAGTACTCGATGCATTTCAATTTCGTCATGCGACAAAGTTATATGATGAAACAAAAGTAATTTCGGATGAAGACTTCGCTTATATTCTCGAAGCAGGCAGACTATCACCCAGTTCATTAGGTTCAGAGCCTTGGAAGTTTCTAGTCGTACAGAGTCCTGAAATGCGTGATAAGTTAATGCCTGTCTGCCCTGGCGCAGTTGAAAAGTTAAGAACTGCGAGCCATTTCATCATTTTGCTTGCTCGTAAAGGTGTACGCTATGACTCTGAGTACTTAATCAGCCAAATGAAAGACATTCAGCAGATGCCGGCTGGAATGATTGAAACGGTGTCTGGCCACTATAAGAATTTCCAAGAGCTTAATAATATTTTAGATACGGAACGTTCATTGTTGGATTGGTCATCTAAGCAGACGTATATTGCGCTTGGTAATATGTTGACAGCAGCTGCAATGATCGGTATAGATTCCACGCCAATGGAAGGATTTAGTCCTGTTGGGCTTGAGAAGGTGCTGGCAGATGAAGGGTTGCTTGGAGATGGAGAGTTTACGCCGTCTGTATTGGCAGCGTTTGGTTATCGTCAAGCGGATCCTGCGCGTCCGAAAACACGACGTTCGTTGGAGGATGTAGTGGAGTGGGTGTAAATTCTCTATACCATGTAAAAATGCTATCTTTCGTAATTAAAGATAGCATTTTTACTTGGAGTCGGTTAATTAGCTTTTGAGAACGTTGATCTGCGCTCCAGCCGGACGCGTGTCCTATGGGTGGGCGGTGAACCACACCTCTTCGCTATGCTTCGATGAGTGTTTCACCTGTCCCACTGATCCTCCCGGAGCCGGCTTCCGCTCCGATCAACTAAGCGACTACTAATAAGCTTCTTATAGTGATAGGTAAACTTTTGAAGTTATCGCCAGCTTTTCCCCCACTTCACACCGTACGTGCGACTTTCATCGCATACGGCGTTCCAACTAATCCAATTCATTCAATATTTTTATGTATATGCAAGATGAAATGTAGAATCAGATTGCTTCGTTCAGGCATAACCTACGCAATTCATTGACCTTTTCAAGTTGTTTTACATTTAACTTTAGAACGTTTAAAAGCACGCGTATTTTCTCTCGATTTCTCATATGAATGAGACGATGGACAGGCTCATTTACCATCATTAAATTCCCATATGAGTCATCTTGAGTTAGATGAAACGGGATTTTATGATGACAGTGACAGTCGTTCCGACCTAATTCAATACCTGTAACAGCACATTTTCCGTATTGTGCAATAAATCGGCTAATCCGATTGTCGTTATATTCAATGGAACGACTTGGTATATATTGTTTCATCACATAAGCAAGTATATGTTTATTAATTGCTCGCAAACTTTGATGAATTTTATTTCTACCTACGGTAGTGTAGTTACAGATGGATTGTGAGAAATTAAGATTTACTTTACAACGTTGGGCATGAACGGGAACAATGACCATTCCTTTTATTTTATAAAGGTTACATTCGTAGCCCTTATACCGTTTCTGTAAGGTTTTTGTGAATTCCTGAAACGTTGCTTCTTTTCTCATTTCGTTTAAACGATTGAATAATGCTTTATTAAGACGACCGCTCAGCTCATTTAAGTCTTTTGTAATATGAGATGCTGCGGAATAATAATTTTGTATTCCCATTATTATCGTATTGAATCGCCAAACATTCTCAGGTGATTGGTGTTTCTGAATCACCTTTATTGCTTGTTTAAGCTTTACCTGTGCATTATCCAGTGACTTTTTGGTCATATGGGATCGGGCGACATACAGCGTTCTTTTATTGGTTCGCTTTCGATGTGCTTTAATACGAAACCCTAAAAACTCTGAAGAGTTTTTCTTTAAGTTCACCACTTTAGATTTTTCCTCGCTAATTTCAAGGTGGAGCCTTGTTTGAAGAAAATCCTTCACTGCATAATGCATTTTTATCGCTTGCGAACGAGTACGACATAGTATTTTGAAGTCGTCAGCGTATCTCACAATATAACAGTGTTTCAGATTCGATTTTTTCAATGCATTGTATCTGCCAGCATATGATTGATAAGACTTTTGTGTTTCAAAGCTTTCCCATTGATGACTAATCCACCAATCCAGTTCATTTAATACAATGTTAGATAACAAGGGCGATAATATTCCCCCTTGCGGGGTGCCTTTGGTTGGGAATCCTTCTCCTATAATTTCGGCTTTTAAGAGACGTGAAATAATAGAGAGTAATGCTTTATCACGGATACCAAGTGACCACATTTGTTTTAATAGTTTGGCATGATTTACATTGTCGAAAAATCCTTTGATATCGACGTCCACACAGTGATATAAACACGCCCGATTAATGAGTGTCTCGAACCTGGCTTTCGCATGATGTGTACTACGATTGGGTCTAAAACCATAGCTGTGTTTATAAAACTTTGCTTCACAGATGGGTTCAAGCACTTGAAGAATACACTGTTGGAACAATCTGTCCCAAATAGTCGGAATCCCTAAAGGACGTGTTTTCCCATTCGCCTTCGGGATAAATACCCTTCGAACGGCTTTTGGGGAATAACGTCCAAACATTCGTTGTATCGTAGATACAACTTCTGCAACGGTTAAGTGACTAATATCTTCAATCGTTAGTTCATCATATCCACATGTTTTACTGCCAGTATTTCGTTTAATATTGCGATAAGCTAATCGAATGTTTTCATCGGATTGCATTAAATCGAGTAACCCATAAAAATTTTGACCATTAGCACTCTGAGCGTATAGAGAATCGAAATGATATTGCATATCATAATACTCGTTGTGCCTCAGTTTCTTACGTTTTAACAAGTCGGTGGCTCCTTTGGAGCTGAACCTCTATTAGTCTTACAAGAACCTTATTAATCGTATAAGAACTGTCTTGCATGGTTGAATGAATCTTTCACTAGTCTAGTGGCTATCCCTCCACGTTCATTACACGCTTCGACGGTACTGTACCACCACTTTCACTGATATAAAGAAAAGTTATACAATCGCTAATCTCACGATTCTTTTCCTTTTCACCGCATTATCGAGAGTAAGCTCTCCACGTTATCAGCTTACAATGTTGAATTATATCTATTATGGAACAAACTTAGGTGCCTCCTATGAGCCTGTTAGCATTGCATGTGCCTGTAACACAAGATGGATTTTTATATTGCGGATTCTTACTCATCCACAGCTAACCCTACATATGGTAGTAATTATATTTCTATAAAATGCGCGTCTAGACCCGTACATTCGGAAGTTCGTCAGCAATACAGTATGTTCTTGTATTTACATTGCATTCTCACCCTATTTATTCAACCCAAGCATCATGATTTACACCACCCCATCGGGTAGGATTTCGTCAGCCAAACTAAACTGTTACGGTAAATTCTCACGCCTATTAGCCGAGCTTATAACACGCTTTTCCTTACTAATCAGCGTGCTACTCGACGCAGGGGAAGCCTTTCAGAGCGTTACCTCCTCATTCGACTTCTCGACATAATCCTTCAGTTTCAGGAAACCTAAAACTGCCTAACTTTTACCGAAATTGTGTGACCACATTTCATTTGAGTTAGGAACATTTCGCACCCACAATCGCGCCCGATTGTTGAATAGCCTACTTCACTTATCTATACGTCCTACCCCACGACAAGTTACATAAAATTAACCATTCTACTTACCAATGACTCTATTCTAATTATTAATGTTTGTACAGTAAGTATATTATTTCCATATATGAAAAACACAAATTTGTCATTAATTTTCCAAGTTTTAAAACTTGATAAAGGGTGCTAGCATTCATCACTCAGTATTAAGTGGGAATTTGTTGTGTTTTGAGTATATTGACCATTAACTCACCTATGGTCAGATGAAGAGTTACTTGGAGACAAGGGGTTAAAGCGACTTTTTGATTACCGTCAAAAGAATCGCATGCTCAAATACATATTAGTATACCTATGTTTTCATATAAGGCAGGCGATATTGTTAGTCGAATTATATTTCAATACTCACAATATCACAGCAGAAGTGTAAAAACATTATAGTTTATAACATAAATATTAGGGTAAATGAGACTAATAGACTGAATACTTTGCATATAGCATTTTTCGAAGGAGGAGATACAGTGTCTGATGAGAAACGCAATAGCACAGAGTCACCTGAAAATGTAAGCGCTGCAAAAGATCCTAGTAGACGTCGGTTTATGAAAAATACTGGCATGGTCGTGGGTGGTGTTGCAGGTGGGTCAATTCTTGGCGGTTTATTTACAAGAGAATTTGGATCTAATCAATCTAATAACTCAAATGCGCCTTCGAGTGAAGCGAAAAGCCCCTCCCCCGCAAGAGCAAGATTGTACTTTACTAGGTTTTCGGATTTCGTAGTTTTAGAACAAGCGACGGAACGTATTTATCCAGAGAATGATAACGGACCGGGTGCCATTGGACTAGATGTGCCTTACTTTATCGATAAACAACTCGCTGGGGACTACGGCTCAAATAGAAAAGATTATATGGACGGTCCCCTGCGACCAGTATCGAATGTCGATACGTATCAAACACTCATGAATCGAGGCGAAGTATTTATTGAAGGTCTTCGAAAAATAAATTCTGAGAGTGAAGATCGTCATGGCGAGAGATTCGAGAATATTGACGGAGAACAGCAAGATGCCATTTTACAAGACTTCGAAGACGATAAAATAGAAATGGAAGGGGTCCGCTCGCGGATATTCTTTAATCTATTACTTCAAATGACAATAGAAGGTGCTTATTCCGATCCTGTGTACGGAGGCAATAAAGATATGCAGGGGTGGAAAATGAAGGAACATCCAGGCATTCGCGCGAGCTATGTAGATTTAATTGATTCTGAAGAATTCCAAAAACTTGACCCAGTTAGTTTAACAGACTATCAACCATCATCAAAACAAGGAAAGTCATAACTGTTTAAAGGGGGAGATCTAGTGGCTGAAAAAATGAAGAAAGTAGATGTCGTAGTCGTAGGCGCTGGTTGGGCTGGCGGAATAGTCGCTGCCGAACTAACTAAAAAAGGATACAATGTAGTGGGTCTAGAACGTGGTAAAGAACAGTCTATTAGCGACTTCGTTGGTTCAAAGGATGCATTACGCTATGATGCTAGATACGACATGATGGAAGACCATACTATACAGACTATCACCGGCCGTAGAAATGAAAATGAGGAAGCCTCTCCTCTACGAACTCAAAAAGAAAACTACGAAGGTACCAATGTCGGCGGCAGTGGTTCTCATTGGTCAGGTGTGACACATCGTGCTACTCAGTTTGATTTTGAAGCACGGACTAAAACGATAGAAAAATATGGAGAAGATAAAATTCCAGCAGAGATGTTCTTGCAAGATTGGGGAATTACTTACGACGAGATGGAAAAATATTATGATCAATTTGAAAAGATGGCAGGAACATCTGGTGAAAAAGATCCGATTGGCGCCCCGCGGAGCTCAGATTATCCTACACCGCCTACAAAAGAAGTACCCGCAATCAAACTATTTAAAGAAGCAGCAAGAAATCTAGGGTACCATCCTTTTCAGATCCCGTCTGGTAACGTTACGGAACGATACGAAAATCCAGATGGACAAACAATCAATGCTTGTCAATACTGTTCATATTGCATGAGGTATGGATGTGATTTTGGTGCAAAATCCGATCCATTAGTCACTGTAATACCTACAGCAAGAGAAACTGGAAACTACGATCTCAGACCGAATGCGTATGTTCGCCGAGTACTTCATGAGAACGGGAAAGCTACAGGCGTTGTTTATGTAAATATGAAAACACGAAAAGAGTATGAACAACCTGCTGACGTTGTAGTGCTTGCAGGGTACACACTTTCCAACAATAAATTAATGCTTCTATCGGAAATCGGAACTCCGTACGATCCTAAAACTAAAACAGGGGTCATCGGTAAAAATGCTGGTGGATTTACTGGTTCAAGTAGCGGTGTAGCCACAGGTTTCTTTGAAAACAAAAAATTTAATTTGGCGATGGGTGCAGGTGCACTTGGAGGTACTTTCAGTGATTTTGACAGTGATAATCTAGATACGACTGATCTAAACTTCATTGGTGGAGGAATCGTTGAATTTAGGTTACATGGTGAAGATGCGATTGGCTATAATGCAGTCCCTAAAGGTACACCTAGATGGGGTAAAGAATTCAAGGAGAAGTCGTTGCATTATACAAATAGAAATCTTTCTCTTCACTTTAAGCCACCTAATTACGGTTGGTCATTTAACTATATGGATCTCGATCCTACTTACAAAGATAGTTTTGGGGACCCTCTTTTACGTGTAACGATGACTCTTACGGACCATGAAAAGGAATTGAGAAAGTTCGGAAGAGAAAAGTTAGCGGAAGTTATGGAAGAAATGGGTGCCGATATAGTCGAGGTGGATGATATACCGGAAGATTGGAATTATACACAAGGCGGTGGTGAAGCAGGTGGTGGTGTCTTGATGGGGGATGACCCATCCATATCAGCTGTCAATAACTATTTCCAGTCGTGGGACATGGAAAACTTGTTCGTTGTCGGTGCCTCCGCCCTTCCACAAAAAATTCCTCAGCAAACAGCAACTGTAGGTGCTTTTTCGTACCGCGCCTCAGAAGGAATCGATAAATACATGACCGGTGACGGTGGATTATTGGTAGAACCCAAAACGAATAACGTCAACGTATAAACTTACAGTGATTATTTATAATAAAGACCATACTAAAACTAGAGATGACTACCGTGTATTACGGAATTCATCTCTAGTTTTTTAGACTGTTTACATTGAACTGATGTTGACAAACGACACTTTACCCCTCACTTACCATCTGTACTTCCTCGTTATCTAACCTAAATTTATTTTCAAATAGACTTGCCATCAACGCGCCAATAGTCAAATTCATCACCATATTAGCAACTGCAGGTACTGCGGCGAGTGATCCGAAGTGTTCCATTGCAAGTGTTGCAGCGAGTGCAGTATTGCAAATGCCTGTATGGAATAAAATTGCACGAGCATTGCGTTCTGGTACGCCTAGCCATCTCGAGATAAAGTAGCCGGCGCCCATTGGTATACTGACTTGTAGTGTAACCGCCACGAATACAAGCGGTAGAACGGATAAGTTCTCAGATAGTGCTTGTTGAGCATTCGAGATAACCGATAAGATGACTAGAAATAACGCAAGTTGAGACAAGACACTCGTATATGGTTTGACCTTCTCAACTTGGCGCTGAAATTTCCACTGGATCAATAAACCCGCAACTAATGGGAAGAAGACGATGTAAATAATATTTAGAAATAAAGGCCAGAATTCGATCGGTATAAAGCGTCCCGCGAATGTCTGCAGTAGAACTGGCGTCAGTACAGGTGAAATGAATGTATCCAATGTCGCCATTGTAATACTGAGCGCGACTTCTCCACCGGCTATGAATGTGTAAATATTTGCAGACGTTCCGCTTGGTACTGTCCCCGCTAAAATAATCCCGGTTGCAATCTCTGCTTGGTTGCTGAAGAATAGATAAGCAACTCCTATGGATACACCCACCATGATTGTCCATTTCAAAAAAACGCCGAGTAAAGCGTGTTTTGGATTTTTAATCACTTCAAGCAATTTTTCCGATGAAAGTGATAGCCCCATCAGAAAGAAGATCGTGCCTAATCCGAAGCCTGTTAATTGGCGGATCGAAATAAACGTATCCGGAATGACATAGGCAATGATAGATAAGAGAACGATCCAAAGCGGTAAATACTTTGAAATAATTTTAGATATAGTTTGTATAGCTTTCACGTGTTTCTCCTCCTTACGAGGAAGTCCGTATGTATTTTCGATGAGCGGTTTCATTATTGCTAAGAGCGATTATCGAATGCCTATGAGCGGATAGAAGCCGAGTATGATCGCTTGGGGTATGCAATAGAGCGGTTAAGTTGTAACTATGAGCACTTAACGCGAATCAATGAGCATTCCCATGACTACCGCATACACCTACACTTGCTACTCAGCACTTACGGTAAATATACGCTCCATCCTCTATATGATGAAGTTCCGCAGCATCCCCGATCTCAACAACTGCATCCATTCTAACAGTGACCTTGGCTTTAGACTCATTTAACTGTATGAGCGCCACGGTATAAGGTGCAAGATGCGCAAATTCAGCGGGCGCGATATGAATGTCGGTATAACTGTAGACTGTTCCCTTCGTGGAAACATCTTGCTCCTGTAATTTCCCAGTTCCACAGTTAGGGCAGCGATATTTATTGGAAACACTGGCATATTCACATTGATCGCATTGATAGACTTTCATCTCTTCACAACCTTTCCAGAATATGAACAGTAGAGTATGAACCTGTTCCACCTAAGTTTTGTGCCAAAGCAAGACGAGCATTTTCTATTTGGTTCGGTGCTGTGCCGCGCAGTTGCCGTACAAGCTGATAAATTTGCGCAACGCCTGTTGCACCAATTGGATGTCCTCGCGACAGTAATCCGCCACTTGTGTTTACTGGTTTATCACCCGTCACTTTCGTTCTCCCTTGTTCCACAGCTAACCAGCCTTCTCGTTTGTTGAAAAATCCAAGCTCCTCGATTGCAAGCATTTCTGTCATCGAGAAACAGTCATGGATTTCCACGACATCGATATCTTCAGGACCGACGCCCGCTTTTTCATAGGCCAAGCGACCTGACTCCCGCACTGCGGGTAATGAAAGTAAATCGTCCGCGTCTTGCATTTGCGTAGGGCCTGAACTTTGTGCAGAGGAGCGGATATGAATAGCTCCCTTTTTTCGTGTGATGACCAGTGCTGCTGCCCCGTCTGTCGTCGGGGAACAATCAAATAAGCCGAGTGGAGAAGTAATGATTCGTGCGTCCATGATTTCTTCCATCGTTGTCGGCTTCTGGAATTGGGCGAGTGGATTATGCAATGCATGCTCACGGTTCTTCAATGCAATCATGGCTAAATGTTCTTTCGTAGCATCTGTTTCATGAAAATAGCGATTTGCCAATACACCAAAGAATCCTGGAAATGTCAAACCTGCCTGCTTTTCATTGGAATCGTTGTCCATGGCAGCATTAATGGCTTGCGTTATATCCGCGGTCGAAGCATGTTTCATCTTTTCCACACCTGCTATTAGCACCGTATCGTATTCTCCACTTACAATCCCCATAATACCTTGTCGAAGTGCTATGCCACCTGACGCACAAGCACCTTCGACTTTCGCAGTAGGGATATAGCCTAGACCCAGTTCATTCGCTACTAGCGCACCGAGAATTTCTTGATTTCCAATGGATCCACCCATGAAATTTCCGACAAAGACTGCATCGACCTTCGGATTCCCTGCGTCTTCAAGCGCTTCTATAGATGCTTCAACCAACAGTTGCTTCATTGATTTATTTATGAATTTCCCGAACTTCGTCATGCCGACTCCTTCTATATAGACGTTTGTCATGAATGCACCTCCCCGTGCTGATTACGTAGTTCACGTTTTAATATTTTACCGTACGAACTTTTCGGCAATTCGTCGACAATATGAATCTCCTTCGGTTTTTTGAAGCTCGCCATATGATCGAGGCATAATTGCAATAGTTCTTCATTTGTTATAGGCACAACACCATTTGGTACGACATACGCAATGACGTTCTCGCCCCACTTATCATCGGGAACGCCTATTACACAAGTTTCTTTAACTCCCTCATGCTTATTGAGGACTTCCTCGACTTCTCTCGGATAAATATTAACCCCTCCCGAGATGATGACGTCTTTTTTACGATCTACGATATGCACATATCCAGTTTCATTCTTCCAACCGAGATCGCCCGTTTGCAGCCAACCGTCTTGTAATGTTTCATTCGTTGCTTGCTCATTATTCCAATAGCCTTGCATGACAAGTGAACCTTTACAGACAATTTCCCCCACTTCTCCAGCAGTTAATTCTACACCTCGTTCATTCACGATTTTCACGTCAACGAAAGGTCCGACACGTCCGCATGATTCGAGATGATCACCGAGCTCCCGCTTGGGCATCATCGTAATACACATTGGTGCTTCAACTTGACCGAATGTCTGCGCATAAATGGGTCCTGTCAGTGCGAGTGCTTGCTCAAGTTTGCTCGCGGCAATCGGTGAACCAGCCATATTAATACTCTTAATCGTAGATAGATTCTTCGGATCAAACTTCGGATGCTGGATCATTAAGTTAACCATCGTCGGCACTAGGAAGATCACTGTGACCTTTTCTCGTGTGAGATCATGAACGAATTCTTCTGGTTCAAATGTATTGAACACGACTTGTGTTAAACCATATAACCATGCTACGTGTGAGAGGAAATTACTGCCGTGCGTCAACGGTGCCACATGCCCAATGATGTCGTCATAATCCGTTTCACAAGCAAGCGCAAGAGATAATGCGCCTGAGATGATATTGCGATGGCTGAGCATGACGCCTTTCGGATTACCCGTCGTACCGGATGTATACATAATCGCGAATAAATCATCCTCATTCACTTCTGTTGTACATGTAGCGCCAATTTCTTGTTCAATGGCTCGCTCATAGTTTTCACCGATCA
Organism: Sporosarcina ureae; assembly: GCF_002109325.1. Taxonomy (GTDB): domain Bacteria; phylum Bacillota; class Bacilli; order Bacillales_A; family Planococcaceae; genus Sporosarcina; species Sporosarcina ureae_C. The sequence continues at coordinate 1,773,710 of NZ_CP015348.1, forward strand.
TCAAAGCTTGAATCGTTGTATCAATTGGGTCAATCAATTCCGATTCGCCAATGATCAACTGAACGCTTGCATCTTCTAGCATATATTCATGCTCTTTCGGATGAAGTCGATAATTCAATGGCACTTTGATGACTCCTGAAATTGCTGCCGCCACGTCCATTTCAATATGCTCCAGACGATTGGATAGTAAAATAGCAAAACGGTCCCCTTTTCGAAGACCGGCTTTTTCAAAGTATGCAGTTAACGCGAGTGCCCGTTCCATCACTTCTTTAAATGTAAAAGAGCGTCGATCATCTTTCACAGCAATCTTATTTGGATAGGCCGCCGCTGATTTCATTGCCAGTTTTCCAATTGTCTCCAAAGTCCATCACTCCTTATTTGTAAAGTGGAATAGTGGAATGCCCGAAAAATTATCCGGCTTCCGTTGAACATCTGTATCTGCCACTGGGAATATAATAAATTCCACTGTAATCGCTACAGGGTTTTCACCTCTGAGAAAATGACCACCATTTAGTTGTTTATCACAATCTACATATAGTCCGTGAAAGTGGATATCCAGCTTCCCCTCTTCGTCGAAGCCAATAAAGCCTGTACCTGAAAGCAGTTCGACAGGCGTGTTGGTTACGATGCGTTCAGAATACTGTAAGCTTTTATCGGGATTTTGCTGTGGTTGCACAATCGTTGCGTACGCGAGCGAGCCGATACACTGAAATTGAGCCGCCTCCACGCCATATTGCGCACATACCGCAAGAATTCCTTCAAACAAATCGATGTCCTTCTTCAAACGACCGATGATTCGATTCGATTTCTCGTCATACACCGCTTGAATTTGGTGGTTCAATACAATACCCTCCATCCACTTTTAAGATTTGTCCTGTCGTATAACTGGATTCCGATGAGGCGAAGTACAGAACGGCTTGCGCGATGCTAATCGCTGTGCCCGTTTGATTGATTGTCGCTTCATCTAAATTTGCCGTGCATACAGGTGCAACTGAATTACATGTAATTCTGGACTCACTCAGTTCTTTAGCTACTTGCTTCGTCAGTGTACGAATTGAGTTTTTAGAAGCCTTAAACGTTTGTTCATTAGTACAACTTGAAACAGAACTAATATTGATAATGCGTCCATACTGCTGTTCAATCATGTACTGTGACACAGCGTGAATAAATAACGCAGTAGCTTGTGCATTGCTGTCTGCCTCAAGCTCCCATTGATCAAGGCTAGGCTTGTTTTCATTACGAGTACTGCATATGCACACATTATTCACTAATACATGCAATTCCCCAAATACATCTGACGCTTTCGCGACTACTGCATTCACAAACTCTACGTCATGCACTTCTCCTAAACATTCCAAATACACCGCTTTGCCTCTGTTCGTTTGAATTGCTTGCAACGTCTGTGCGCAGCTCGTCGAATCTACCAAAACGACATTGGCACCTTCCTGTGAAAGTAGGAGAGCCGTTTGGGCGCCAATGCCACTAGCAGCCCCTGTGACGATTGCCGTCTGCCCTTTCAGTTTCACAAGCACCCCTCCCAACCTACTTGATGTTTAATAAGTCCGGCAAAAATGTGGAAATCTGCGGTATATACGTAATGAGTAATAGGATAATGACCGAGGAGACAACGAAAGGAAAGACCCCTCTTGATATTTGTCCTATGGAAGTATTTGATATACCGGCGGCTACAAATAAATTGAGACCGACTGGTGGTGTGAAAAGCCCAATCGCCAAGTTGACTGTCATGAAGACACCGAACACTGTCGGATCCACATCGAACAACAGTACAATTGGTAACAAGATCGGAATGAAAATATAGTATGCAGATATGGCATCAATGAACATGCCCGCAATTAATAAAATAATATTGATCAATAATAAGATAATGATTTTATTGCTTGAAATATTTAGCATCACATCGGAAATCTGTGTGGCAATTTGCTCTGTTGTGATGATGTATGCATACACACTCGCTGCACTGACGATGAACATCACGACTGCCGTCTGAATACCCGCAGCTACTAAAATGTCATACAGCTTTTTCAATGTTAGTTCACGATGAATGAAGAATCCGATGAACAAACTATAAAATACGGCTACTACCGCTGCTTCTGTCGGCGTAAAGAACCCACCGTAAATACCACCTAAAATAATAACGGGAATTAATAAGCCCCAGATCGCTTTACCGAAGGCTTTAAAACGTTCAGCACTTGTTGCTGGTTGCATTATGTACTGTTCCGATATTGGACCTTCACGCTTTTCCTGTCGATGTCTAACGAACATAGCCGCGACAATAAATCCAACACCGAGTAGTAAACCGGGAATCACTCCTGCCATAAACATACGTCCAATTGATACCGGAATCTGATCGCCCGCCACTACGGCAAAGACAATAAAAGCAATACTTGGCGGAATGATAATACCAATCGCACCTGAACTCGCAACAAGTCCAGCCGCTGTTTCTGTTTTATAACCGTTCTTAACCATCCCTGGAATCAAAATACCCCCGATAGCTGCAACGGTAGCAGGGCCTGATCCCGATATTGCTGCAAAAAATATAGCTGTCATAACCGTTACAAAGATAATTCCACCTTTGCGATGACCTACTAATGCTTGCGCAAAATCAATCAGTCGCTTCGAAATGCCCGCATGCTCCATAATGACACCTGCCAAGATGAAAAACGGAATGGCGAGCAATGTGAACTTTGCTACACTCGTATACATAATGTCCGCAACCAATTCCAAACCGAACAATCCACTGCCCGTAAATAGCACCACGATGGAGGAGATTGCCAAGGCTACAGCAATTGGCATACGAAGCATAACTAGAAGGAAAAATACGCCGAATAATATAATCGCTGTCATACTGGCTGCTCTCCCTTCCCATTTTGCTGACGGAATTCAGTAATAGTTACTTGAATGGAACGGATCAAACAAAACAGCGCACCAATTGGCATCGACATGGAGAACCACCATTGCGGCCAACCAAGTGAAGGCGTCTTCTGTCCCATTTCCATCTGATATTGCACCATCTTCACACCGTAATATAAAAGAATAAAAAATAATAGCACCATCATCAATCCAACCAAAATCGTAATAATATTCTTTAACAGCAAATTACCTTTGTCATAAATCAAAGTAAAGCCAAGGTGTGCATACTTGCGCACACCAATGGCTGTTCCGACAAATGTTAACATAACGAACAAATTGACTGTAATTTCTTCCGTGAAAGAAAATGAATAGTTGGCAAACCCTCTGGATAGCACATTGACGAATGCGATGGTGGACATGATGGACAGTACAATTACGACAATCCATTCTTCTAATCTATTGAATATTTTTCCCATACATCCACCCTCCAGTCCTTATTGATCTTGGAACTTGTCTAGCAAATCTTTACCCCAAATATCTTCATACTTTTCGTAAACCGGTTGTACTGCTTCTGTAAACTCAGCTAGGTCTTCATCTGTCGGTGCGTAGAATTGCATTCCCGCATCCTTCAATTCAGCGATTTGCTTCTCTTCTTTTTCACGTGCCATTTCCACTTGGAATTCTGCTGCTTCTTTACCTAACTTCTTCACAAGCTCCTGATCTTCATCACTCATGGAATCAAATAACTTCTTATTAATTCCGAGTACTAGCGGGTCATACGAATAGTTCCAAGTCGTCAAGTAATCCTGCACCTCATTTAGCTTAGACGAGTGGATTACGTCGATTGGGTTTTCTTGACCGTCGATTGTTCCTTGTTGAAGTGATGTAAAGACTTCCGAGAATGCCATTGTAGTCGGATCAGCGCCTAAAGCACGGTAAAGATCCGTGTACATTGTGATTCCTGGAATACGCACTTTCAAGCCTTTCATATCTGCTGGTGATTTAATTTCTTTTTTACTATTCGTAATCTGTCGGAAACCGTTCTCTCCGAAACCAAGTAATTCAACGTTCTTTTCATTGAGTATTTCTGCGATTGCTTCTCCTCCTGCCCCATCGAATACTTTATCTACTCCATCCTTGTCTTTAAATAGGAATGGCGCACTTGCTACACCAAACCGATCATCCAAGATTGAGTAGATAATCGTCGAGTGAAGACTTAGGTCAGTTTGTCCTTTTGTTAAAAGCTCGACACCTTTACCTTGATCACCGTTTGATAATTGCTCGTTCGGGAATACTTCAATGTTGATACGACCATCCGTTTGTTCTTTTAAGTCTTGCGCTAACTTGTCCGCCGCCTGATACCAAGTGGATGAATCATTTACTGTGACAGACATTTTCAGGTCGTATGATTTTGCTTCCGCGTCTCCGCCACTGTCCTTGGATTCTTCCTTATCCGATGAACAAGCCGCCAGCATCAGCATGGCAGATAAGCCGATTGCTCCTAGTACACTCTTTTTCTTCATTCTCATTTGTCCTTACCCCCAGTTTTTTATCAACGAACAATAGATTACATGATGTGAAAACAAAGAAAGTAAATTATCTATTCGAAACGTTTGATTAGTGACTATAATTGTAATAGTCTAATAATTTATTTCATATAGACTTTAGCACAATGTTCATACACATAAACCACTTGAATGTTGTGATAACATCCAAATTATATGTTATAGGGGTTTTATAAGAACCTGTTCTACTAATAAAGTGGAAGTTCTCTACTTTCGTGTAAATATATATAAAAAAAGAGGAGCTAACGGTAGCTCCCCTCTTCTCACATCTTTTCAATTTTTTCTCTAGTACGCACTAAATAATATGCATTCATCCAAGAAGCAATGGGAATGACTAACGCAATCCCAAGACCTGCACAAAGTATTAAAATCATTTCAGAACTGAATATTTTCGAGTTGATGATATCACCAATTGAATAGTGTAAATCCTTAAACCAAATAAGTAGCGCCAAGTATCCTCCAAAGAACGCGAAGAATAAAGTATTCGTATCCGTTCCGAGGATATCGCGCCCAATACTGACACCTGACTTGAATAACTCTCTCTTGCTGAGGGTAGGCGTATGCTTGAAAACTTCATGCACAGTTGAGGCAATGGAAATCGCAACGTCCATGATTGCACCGATCGTACTCATAATAATGACCGATGCTCCAATTTTCACGAAGTCCACTCCAATATAAAGTGACAACCCAGCAATCGCTTCCTCCCCCTCTTCGCCGAACCCTTGAATCATCAGTTTCTGTGAAACAAATACAATGAAAAATAATAAGATGCTGATTGTAATCATCGTAGAAATGAACGCTAGCACCGTTTTACTATTTACTTCATTAATATAAAAAAGGCTGATGCATCCAATTACACTACTTGCAATGAACGTAATGACAATTGGATTCGTATTCGGATCAAGCATAAAAAACATTGTGAAGAAGACTACGCCAAAGTTTAAAAATAATGAAAAGAATGATCTGACTCCACTCTTTCCACCAACCCACACCATTAAGACGAGTAAAATAATCGCGAGCCATACTAATACATTCATGCTCTCGCCCTCTTTCGCTCAATGAAGAATATTGTAATGTATAGGCCAATCGGAATCGTCAACACAATCCCGATTCCTCCAGCCAACGCACGGGCTAACTCGAGCGACAAGTTCATCGAAAGCGCAAACCCTACTGGCGAGGCATTTTTCAAATAAAGAATTAGCATCGGAATCGAACCACTGATATATGCAAAGAATAAAATACTTGTGATGGTCCCCATTATGTCCTTGCCTATATCAATGCCCGACTTCCTCAGCGCTTTCACAGATATTGTCCGATCTCTCTCATACAGCGCAAACAAAGAGGAAGACATCGTAATCGCCACATCCATAATGGCGCCCAGCGATCCAATGAATAATCCAGCCATGAATATAGTGTGATAAGGTCGCGTCAAAAACTGCATTTCTTCATAGCGCAGACCATCTCCTGCTGTGATCCAAATGACGAAGGATACAATGGAGAGTGATACTACCGTCGCAATCAACGTAGCTGCTATTGCGGCGTAGGTCTTTTCACTGCGCCCACTGACTAGCAGAAGCGAAATGGCAGTGAATAACAAAATACAAATCCCACAGACGACCAATAAACTGACGTCATAATATTTTACATAGATGTCCAAAGCGAGTGACAATATCATCACATTGATGGCAAAACTAACAATCGCAAGCAATCCTTGCTTATGGCCGACGATCAATAATACGAAGACAAAAATCCAGGCTACAATTAGTACATATTTATCGCGTTTCACGTCCGTGATACTGCCTACCAGTTCATTTCCCATCGTAGAATCGATAGAGACAAACAGTTCGTTACCTACGTTATATTGCTGATCATAGGCACCTGAAGAGGAATATTCGTTGTTCAACAATATCGTCTTGCCTTTTTCTTTACCGTTCTTGACATAGGCCTCAAGCTTCTGGGTAAAGAGCGTATCTTCGTTCCCATGCATATCGGTCACATCGGTTGTCTCGACCACTTCATTTTTCGTCACTTGGGCGATGGTACGATCGTAAAAGGAGTGGTTGTTATTGACGAGTAGGATAGAAGAAACAAAACAAATAGCCAGGATGGAGTACACAACCCATTTCGAAGCTGCTGTGTTTTTAAGTACATGTGTAATTCTTTTCAAAACGAAATCCTTCTCCTTGCCACTCGTATTAAAAAGCAAAAACTTAGGAATAGTAAGTGAGTTTGTGAGTATGATCGGATGAAAGCTCCAGCTGGCGGACGCTTTCCCATGGGCCTGCGGTGAGCCATCGGGAGTCGCCACCAACTTCCGCTTCCATCCTACGTTGATAGTGCAGGTACTTAGATCACTCACTGTAGGTAGTTTATGAGTGATTATTTTGTCTTAACTTATTTAAGTTCAAGTACAAAAGCTCAATATCGATTACAATCCTAACTTCAATGCACAACAATAAGTGTATTTCACTTACAAGTTAGGGATTGGAGTGCAGAGCGGCGACTCCCGCGGGAATAGCATGAGTCTTGAGACCCCACAGCGAAGCGAGGAGGCTCAAGCCATGCCCGCAGGAAAGCGTCCGCTCGGAACGGAAATCCCCTCCCCCAACACCCTTGCCATCCTCACCATTTGAAACTATTATTTCATTCCTTACCAGGCACTTGTCCATCCAACAAACTCAATGCCAAGTACAACAGAAACACATCATGTGTACTGGAGACGGACAATCCCGTTAACTGCTCGACCTTTTGCAAACGATAGGACAACGTATTCTTATGTATATGTAAACGCTGCGCCGTATTCTGCATCGACTGATTCTCCTCGAACCACACCGCTAGATTATTCAGCAAGTCCTCATGATCTGCAAGCGGCGCAACCGTGCGCTTCAGAAAATCTTTCTTGACCGCGTCCGGAATGCTCTGCAAAACAATCTCTAGCTTTAACTCATGCTCAAAGACAATATCACCCGACACCTTAGCAGCGCTTACCGCACGCTCTGCCTGTGCAAAGGACTTCGCTAAATCGAAGTATCGCACCGGTGCACCTATACCCGCAACGACTCGTACCTTTTTACGTCGTTTGATATGCAACAAAAGAAATTCCAACTCACTTTTTAACGTGTCCTGATTCATTTCAGGCAACAGCAACAAAATTTTATTCTGCGCCCAGCGAATCATCTTCATGGATGAATGGATATTTTGAATCGAAGCGAATATCTCCATTTCCTCAACCGAAAACTGTTCTAGCAAATCCAACACTTCAAGAACTGCTACTTGATGGTAATGCGTCACGTCGATTCCAAGTAGTGTTCCTCTTTCCACGAACCGTTCATCTTTTTTAGTACCAGTCAACCAATCAAAAACGAAAAATTCTACATCACGAACTCTTTCATCCTTTTGCTTACGCTTTAACGAATCTTGTATAAAGAGCTCTACTACCCGTAAAATTAGTTGGGCTTGGGGATGGATCACGTCAGGATTACCCGTAACACCAAGCACGGCAATCGGTTCCCCTTCAATAATGATAGGTAACACGATTCCCTCACGAACACCGTGCAGATGCCCTGCTTCTTTCTCTCCCATGCGCAGCACAGATTTTTGACGCATGCTCAATAAAGCTCCTTCATGGAACTGATTGATCCGGCCAGGTTCTGTGCTCGCTTGAATGAAGCCCCGGCGATCAGTTAAAATCACCTGTTGTTGTATCAAGTTAGATAACTCCGTTACGATTTCATGTCCTAATTTATCAAATTGAAACATCTGTCTCACCTCGGCTGAAAACTGCTAGTTACTCATATCTTACGCCACTTCAGTTTTCACTACAACAGAGGAGAGTTAGACAAGCTGAACTTCTAGAACCCCACAGCTCCACGCTTTCATGAGCAACTGGGACAATTCAGCCGTTTCGATAAGAAGGGACTTTTCCAATGTGACAGAGCCGCCTAGATCGGTATAACGTTGTTCAGCCATTACTCGATCAATCATTGAGAATTGTTGATGCTTTGTCGCTGGGTACGCGGACCGGTTCATCACGTCTGACGCTTTACGCAAAGGAATCTTTTTTCCACTTTGAAAAGCAGCCGTCTCTAGATGCGAATTTATTTCATTCGATGCTTTTTCAATATAATCCACTGCAGCTTCCGAATGTAAACCAATTCGTTGATGAGCTATTGTCGCTTCCCACCCCGCCACTTTAATTCTACAACTGTAATTCCACACATCTTCAATACCACTCAGCAAACGTATAAGTATAGTACAAACACTTGCCAAATCTGTTCTTTGTACGACTCGATCTAGTTGAATGTGAGAATCCAATGCGTCAGCCCTAGCATGTACAACTTGGCTAAAATGCAAGACAACCCCTTCACTAGCTAGCAACTGCTTCATCAAACCTATCGCAGAGACCTTTTTCTTCACTAGAGAGTGTGTTGAAACTTGATGAGGAGAACGGTCAAATAAAAGCCAAGAACCGCACGCCTTTACCTGTTCCATGAACTGATCCGGGACGAATATATGCTTCTCCTTTACTTTGCTGGATAAAAAGGCGGGTATCCTACTATCTGTTAGGTGCATCGTATGGGGTGGTACTTTGGCATGTCGTTGATGAAATGTCTTGCCAAAGAACGTCATGACATCGTCAGGCAAGGTGATATAACCTTGACTAAGAATCCAATAGGCGTCATGCACTTTCTTCAGACGAGCTATCTCTTCATTCTGCATAGCAGCCATTGCAATGAGCATAAGTCGTTCCTGTGGTAACCCAATACGCTGATCTGAGTAATCAGACGTTATAAACTCACTCATATATTGTTGAAGTTGCTCAATCGACAATAGTTGATCCCGTTCAGCTTTAATCTGCAAACCTAACCACTTAATTTCATTTGCCGAATAGCTATGGATCCATTGTCCATATAATCCATCCTGCATTAGCTTACGAACCAATTGATGAAAGCCTTGGTAAATCGGCTTGCCACGTAGTTGTTCTGCTTGATTGTATAATACATGGAGTAATGCATGTTGATGCGTTCGTTCATCTGTTTGTTGAAGATTTCTCATATCGCCGTCTCCTTTCGTAAACAACAAAAAACAATCATTCCGCCCCTTCGGCAAGATGATTGCAATAGTTGTGAATGAGGAAACAAAAATAGGCAGCTCAAACATAACCCATGAACACGCATGGATAGGAGAGACCTTTTTGCCCCCACCTCTCAACCCCCGAAGAAAGTGTAGCTTTGACGATACGTAGGCAGGTCTCCTGGCTCCACTTCATCCTTCCACCACGCCTTCCCATGTCTCCATAGTGGCTGATTTGGCAGTCGTCCGTGTATACAGTTGCGGGGACAGCTCCGGTTTACGGATTCCCTTTTACACCTCGATAGGTACCTATATATCGTGCAAACTCATGTATTTGATTACATTCATTTTATCATGGATATCGTAGAGGGTGGTAGCGTTTGTTTTGGGTATGTACGAAGACAAAATTAAACAGGGTGCCTATGCATAAAACCACTGGGATCACATCCACAATCGTTTTTTGCTAGGCACCCTGTATTGAGCTTTCTTCATTACTTACATTAGTTGTTGTTCGCATAGACAGCCGCACTCCGCCAATCCTTGGACATATGCTTCTTCCCAAGTGATTCCATGGATGAAACCATTCTCCGTGTAGTCTGTGATCAAATAGTATGTCTCATTTTGCTCTGGTAACGCTGAATTGTTTTGATAGTTATTGTTTTTCATAAAAATTACCTCCTGGATTTTGTATTTTTCATAGTATATGTCTTGTTAGGAAATAAAAGAACACTTTCTTCGCTTTTATTGATAAAAGGCTAATTGGAAGCGCTTACATTTAGAAAGCAAGAAGAAATGAATTCACATATATTCCCAGGTGCGTGTACTAAACGCATGTTTTTTAATTCAATGAATTCTGTTTATTGTATCATTTCCATAAATAAAAGTAAACTATAATTGTCATTTTTCATTAACTTTTGTTAGTTATTAAATGCATATGCATGACTTCCCACTCATTCAATGACTAAGAGAACTTCCCAACATATAAAAATATCCCCCTAAGTCCTGATTACGACTTAGAGAGATTTGTAGTGGTTAAGACAGTTGCTTTTCGCAAATCGCGATGACTGCTTTGACAGAGTCTGCTGAATGATCGAGCGCAGTTTGTTCTTCTTCTGTTAATGGAAGTTCAATTACACTCTCGATACCATTACCTCCCAAAACAGTTGGCACACCTAAATAGATGTTTTGATAGCCGTATTCGCCCTCTAAGTACGCAATGGATGGCATGATACGTTTTTTATCTTTAATTATCGCTTCAGCCATCTCCACCAAAGCTGCTGCTGGTGCATAATACGCGCTGCCATTACCTAGCAAAGAGACGATCTCGCCACCGCCTTTTCGAGTGCGTTCGACAATTGCTTCTAGTCTTTCGCTCGAGATAATTTTATCCAACGGAATGCCGCCAGCATATGAATAACGCACAAGTGGAACCATATCATCTCCGTGTCCACCTAGTACAAAGCCCGAAATATCTTCTACAGAAATATTCAATTCTTCAGAAACGAAGGTATTGAAACGCGCCGTATCAAGTACACCCGATTGTCCAATTACACGGTTTTTAGGAAAGCCTGTTGTTTTGTAACATACATACGTCATCGCATCTACCGGATTACTTAAAATCAACACAGTGCTGTCTGGCGCATAACGCTTCACTTGTTCGGAAACGGAACGCATAATCTTAGCATTCGTTGTCACTAGATCATCACGACTCATACCTGGTTTACGCGCAACGCCTGCTGTAATGATGACCATTGCAGCGCCTTCAATCTCCTCATAATTGGATGTACCCGTAATACGGGAATTGAATTGTTGCACAGGACTTGTCTGAAGAAGATCTAACGCTTTACCTTTAGTCGGATTGGAGAGGTCTGGAATATCAACCAACACGATATCGCCTAATTCCCTCTGCGCTGCCATCAATGCTACGGTTGAGCCGGTGTGGCCAGCTCCTATGACTGCTATTTTATGTCGTTTGAAAGCCATGGAAACCACTCCTTTCTATAGATTTCATTATGGAAAATATGCTAATAAGCAACCGTCAGTCTTTCTTCGGTGCCTTCTTAGCCTCTGCAGACTTCTTTATTTGCGGAATTTCTGGAGTGGGCGACACTAAGGGTTTCACCATGCCGTATACTGAATCATCGGGACGCGGTATCACATGTGCACCTAGTAACTCGCCAACACGCGCTGCTGCGTCGCGACCTGCATCGACAGCTGCCTGTACTGCTCCGACATCACCTTGAACGATGACCGTGACAATTCCACCATCGACCATCTCTTGTGATACCAATTCCACGTTAGATGCTTTCACCATAGCATCTGCTGCTTCAATCGATCCAATCAATCCTTTTGTTTCAATCATTCCGATCGCTTGACTCATGTATATCACCTCTCTTTACTTCTGTTGAATCGATAATACCGATAATGACCGCGTCGATTGGGATCGGGTTTTCTTTCGGTAAAATGAAGCGTGAGGAACCGCCACTCGTAATAAGTACCTCGTCGCCGACTCCTGCCCCGATTCGATCTGCCGCGACCATATGCGACTGTATACTATTGCCGTGTGCATCAATCGGCTGGATGATCAGCAGTTTAAGCCCTGATAGTCCATCTTCTTTGCGGGTTGCCCACACATTACCAATTACTCTACCCATTCGCATGCGTAATCACCTTTTTCTACTTTCTATTGGTTATCGTTTTACCGAGTTCCCGTGCTGTATCTCTTGCAAGTGCTGTAACAATCGTGCCTTTATTCACTAAAATCTCCCGCTCAGAAATCAAAGCGATATCTTCAGCTGACAATAGTCTTTTAGTAAATTCAAATGACTGTGGCACACTTACTGGTTCAGGCGTTATAACGGTTTCTGTTACTCCCGCAACTTGTCCTACTGTCGTATTATTTGCGTCATTCGGTTTCACTAGACGGCCAATCGACCCTTGTGTAATGAAACCACCATTGGCTTCATCCGTATCGATATGCATTTCAAGACGATAGCGTTCATTCACCCGTATCCGCACATTGCGGAATGCAATAGGACGGATTCCATCTGCTTCGACCGTCACGTACTCCCCATCTACCACGCCAAAGCGTGAAGCGTCCGTGGGAGCCATGTGGATATGTGACTGTGCGATAATCAGACCTTGGTCTATATGCACACTACCCTTTGGTCCAATTAATGTAATCGGTGCGGATCCTTCAATATTGCCGGATTCCCGAAGTGGGGGCTTGACGCCGAGCTTCATGGCATCCGTAAAGCTGACCTCAACTTGAGTCGCTTTTCGGACAGGACCTAAAATCCGCACACGTTCAATGCTACTTTTAGGTCCCGCAATCATCACCGTTTCATTGGCGGCGAATTGGCCCGGCTGCGATAGCTCGGACCGTTGTGTCAATTCATACCCTGCGCCAAACAATACTTCCACATGTTCAGGCTGTAAATGTGCGTGACGGGCGGAAACCGCAATGGGCACCGCTCGTTCCGGCAATTGAACGGGGGATTTTCCCAGTTGTCCAAGAATCTCTCCGACAATTTGCTCAATCAATTGCTGATTCATTTAGTTCACGCCTTTCTACTGTGTCAGCAGTGATTATTCGCTTTTTGGTAACATCATTTCTAATTCATTATGTGGTCTTGGAATTACGTGAACAGAAAGCAATTCGCCTACGCGTTGTGCAGAAGCCGCGCCTGCGTCTGTTGCCGCTTTTACTGCGCCTACATCGCCACGTACCATGACAGTTACAATTCCGCCGCCAACATGTACTTTACCAACTAAGTTTACACTCGCTGCTTTCACCATTGCGTCTGCTGCCTCGATTGCACCGATTAACCCTTTAGTTTCTACCATTCCTAATGCTGTACCTTCTCTGTTCATAATTGTTTCCTCCTAATAATGTTTTATTTTGTAAGTTGTTTAACGATTTCACTGACTAAACTTTGCACTAATGCCGGATCGACCTTGCTGTTTGTTGCTGCTGTAACGTTGTTCATTACACTAGATACAAGCTGATCATTTGAGCTTTCAACAGGCTCTGAATGCTTCGGCAATTGAACTTCTTTTGTACCGTATGCCATTCGCTTAATGTTTAGCAAGTGCTTAGCTGTAACATTGTCCGATGTGATATTGCCACCGAAAGTTCCGCATCCTAACGTGAGCGACGGCATCAAGCCTGTCGTTCCACCCACTGCACCAATGGAAGCCATCGTGTTGACTAAGATACGTGATACAGGCATTTCCATGGCGAATTCACGTGCAACTGCATCAATTTCCGTGTGAATCGCCAAGCTGTGCCCACGTCCTCCAAGATTCAGCAAGTCGAGGCATACTTCTTTCGAATGCTTCACACCATCGACAATATACATCGCAAAGATCGGTGATAATTTCTCCAATGAAAACGGAATGTTTTTTCCAACCTTTGTTTCCATCCCGATAATCAAGCGAGTGCCTTCCGGTAAAGAAATACCAGCCATTTTGGCAATGAACTGTGGACTCTTGCCGACCACTTTAGGATTCACTTTGCCGGGTACCGGCGAGATGACACCTTCCATGATCTTCTTCTCTTCATCGGATAAAATGTATGCGCCATTTTTCTTCAATTCACGTGTAACTAAGTCTACAACATGCTTATCAACGACAATCGCTTGCTCCGTTGCACAAATCGTACCGTAATCGAATGATTTACTGTCGACAATATATTTTACCGCTTTCTCTATCTTCGCAGAACGTTCGATATAAACGGGGACATTACCAGGACCTACACCATAAGCCGGTTTTCCAGAGCTGTATGCCGCTTTAACTAGTGCACTACCACCTGTTGCAATGATTAGATTGACGTCTTTATGGGACATCAATTGCTGTGTTGCCTCCATTGAAGCCAACGTCAAACACTGGATTAAACCTTCTGGAGCACCTGCCGCAACAGCTGCTGCATCACATACTTTTAACGCTTCATGTGTACACTCCACTGCATAAGGATGTGGACTCACAACAATGGAATTTCGTGTCTTCAATGAAATCAATGTTTTGAAGAACGCTGTTGACGTTGGATTAGTCGTTGGAATGATTGCCGCTACAACACCAAACGGGGCAGCGATTTCCACTACTTTATTCAAATGATCTTCTTTGATAACACCCACTGTTTTCAAATCTTTGATGCTTTCATAGACATCACGTGAACCCACTTCATTCTTGATCTTCTTATGGGCTGCTACTCCCATACCTGTTTCATCTACCGCTAATTGCGCTAGACGGCCGGATTGTTCAAAAGCGGCATCCGCTACAGCTTTAACTATTTTGTCAACTTGCTGTTGCGTATAGCCCATGAATTTCTCTTGTGCTTCTTTTGCAGTTTGAACAGCCAAGCGCATTTGCTGCAAAGCCAATAAATCCTTATCCACTAGTTGAACCAAATCAAAACACTCCTTTCTACATGCTTCTCTATCAATAACTTAACGGATGATCCGCCATGTTCTGTACGGCTTCACGGAACGCGTCAGCTGCTGCTTCACAAGAAGATTGACTACCCGTGAGCAGACCGCCACCGAAGTTTGTTTCGGAGGGAGGTGCATAGAGTTCACATAATGTGACATCTGCAGCTTTTAAGGCCGCATCCAAACCGATAATTGCTTCAATAGGTGGTGCAATCAAGTATGCGATTGATTGGCCAACTGGTATGTTAGCCATGTCAGCCAAGTAACTACCACAGCTAGAAATGGTATGCGCATATAACGCATGATCCGGATTTCCATTGATTGCTTCGAAATACGCTTC
Source organism: Sporosarcina ureae (assembly GCF_002109325.1). Classification (GTDB taxonomy): domain Bacteria; phylum Bacillota; class Bacilli; order Bacillales_A; family Planococcaceae; genus Sporosarcina; species Sporosarcina ureae_C. The sequence continues at coordinate 1,788,988 of NZ_CP015348.1, forward strand.
ATGCTCTATAGTGATACGAATCGAATCAAGACCACTTTTCACTTCTTCCGGTGACGGTCCAGCAATGATTCCGATAAACTCACCAGACAGCGGTCCGGAAGAATGTGCAGCACCTGCGTAAAAACTTTTCGCGTAGACCACTTCCACGTCGCTATGCTTCGTAGCTGCATCAATTGCTGTATAACCAATGTCATCAATTGTCGTCGTCACCAACCCAAGACTGCGTTGATAGGGCTTCAGATCAAACTTCTCAGCCAGCTCAGGACTAACGTTTGGAATGACTTGCATCGACAAGATGTCCGCGTGGATTTTCATTCGTCCTCCCCCTTCCTCAACCTTCTTTTTGAACAAGCGATACACCACTCGCTTCGTATTTTAAGATTTTCTGAATGATCGTACCGAGGAATGCACCCGCTTCAACAGGTGGAATTCCCCCTTTATGGATATTGGAAATGACCATACGATCTGCTTCAATCGTACCGTGCCTTGGTTTGTAGCACATGTAAGCACTTAGTGATTCCGCAGATACTAGACCAGGACGTTCACCGATCAGCATGACTACTACATCCGGTTGCAATAACTCACCGATATCATCCATCACAGCAACTCGGCCTTTGTCAACGTAAAATGTTGTTCCCATTTCGATATTCAAGTTGTTTAACGATTGTTCCAGTGACAAGTAGACATCTTCCAGATTTTCTTCAATCGCTTTCGCACTTAGACCATTTGACGCAACGATCTGTACGACAGGGGACTTTTTACAGCGTTCTTGAATAACAGACTTCGCTTCATCTGAAAGTTTTCTACCAAGATCCGGACGTCGAATATATTCTTCTTTATCCACCACTTTGGATTGCACTTGGAATAATCCTAGCTGCTCAAGCAAGTCGTCCGGCACTTCACCGTAGACCGCATCGACTGCCGCCGCGTGATCTAGTCGAAACTGTAACCATGTCTTCGTTTTCGGACGTGAACCTGCGCGTCCAACTCCTACTCTAGCCGGAGTTTTCTTGCGATACTCTGCCCATTTATCTTCTACAGGCTCTGCTTCAGGTTCTACCTTCGGTTTCGGATTACCGTATGCCGTCGTTGGCTTTGGTTTTACCGTAGCGATATTCCGCTTTGGCTCTTCCGCTGTACTATGGAATGTCACCAATCCACTAGGTGACTTTTTCACAGTTTCTGCGTTCAAATGTCCAATAGGCTGTTGTGAAAACAACTCTACCTTTTGCTCGTCGGAATTCCGTTGTACCGTTTGATTGCCGCTTGCAGCTTCTAGCTTCTCTACGACCATTTTTGTGATTTGCTGAATCAGTTCTTCATTCAAGTTCATCCACCTCCTATCGATTGAAGAGTGTGAGATCTCCGGCACGTTTGCTTAGCATGCCATTTTCATAAATCCCCATCTTTTCAAGCCATTTTAAATATTCAGGTGCTGGCGTTTTGCCCATCGTCTGAAGAACCGTTGCCACGTCATGGTAGCTCATGGACTGGTAATTCAGCATAACGTCATCACCCATCGGTGCTGCGATGATGAAATTCACACCTGCTGCCGATAATAAGATACTTAAATCTTCAATATCATTTTGATCCGCTTTAATATGGTTCGTATAGCAAATATCTACACCCATCGGCAGTCCGTGTAGCTTGCCCATGAAGTGATCTTCAAGTCCTGCACGAATAACTTGTTTACTGTTGTACAAGTACTCAGGCCCAATAAATCCAACCACCGTGTTGACGATATATGGATCGTAATGTCGTGCAAAACCGTAGTTACGCGCTTCCATTGTCACTTGATCTACACCGTAATGTGCTTCGGCGGATAATTCCGAACCTTGTCCTGTTTCAAAGTACAACGTTTGTGGACCAGTGCCTGTACCCATTTTCAATGACAAGTCTTTCGCTTCTGCTATTAGCTCTGCTGAAATACCGAATGAACGATGAGCTTTTTCAGTTCCTGCGATACTTTGGAAAATCATGTCGGCAGGAGCACCTTGTTCAATCGCTTTCATTTGCGTTGTAACGTGTGCAAGTACACAGTTTTGCGTAGGGATTTCCCACTCATCTATGAAATCCTTCGTTGCATTCAGTACACGCTTTACGCTTTCTACAGAATCATCTACAGGATTGATCCCAATCACCGCATCACCAATACCGTAAGACAAGCCTTCTTTCAATGATGTAAGAATTCCATCGATATTGTCAGTCGGGTGGTTCGGCTGCAAACGTGAAGACAATGTACCTTTTTGGCCAATTGTAATATTGCATGTAGATAGAATTTCGATTTTATTTGCTGCGTGCACTAAGTCCAAGTTGGACATCAATTTCGTAACCGCGGCGATGACTTCAGAAGTCAATCCTCTACTGAGACGCTTTAATTCGCGGTCGCCTACTTCATTACTTAATATATATTCACGTAGTTCTGCGATACTCCAATTCTGGATTCCACCGTAAACCTTCTCGTTAATATCGTTTTCGATAATAAGTGACACTTCATCGCTTTCAATCGGAATGAGTGGATTATTGCGGATATCGCTTACTAGCAACTCACTGACAACTGTTTTCGCAGCGATTCGTTCCTGGACGGTTTCTGCCGCAATTCCTGCAAGGCGATCACCGGATTTCTCTTCATTCGCTTTCGCTAGCACTTCTTTTAAGTCGTGGAACACATATCGTTCGCCGCCTAATGTAGTGGATAAATTCACGTACGAGACCTCCTTTACGTTGTGTGGAAAGTTAAGGTTTTTACGACAACCGGTACTACACCTGAAGTGAGTGCTTTTCCGATATCGATGTAATCGCCTGTTTCCACATTGATTTGATCTATACAAATAATGCTTTGTTTCACTTGTAATGCCGCGAGTGTCTGGCCAATCACCTTGGCGTGATCTGATTGGATCACCAATATAATGGGCTGTTCAGGACGTGGCCGCTGATTCATGATTTGGACAACTGCTTTTGCAAGCTTCTGCACATCCCGAAACCCAAGATAGGGCAGATTGCATAAGTAGAGCGCGAAGTTTTGCCCTTCTTTGGCTGAGTCATATAAAGTAACCGCCTGCCTCACTGCGTCTTCAAAATGGGCTAAACCTGTTGCTAAATCTTCTTTAAAATCATATTGATGAATCGGAATATTTTTTAATGGTAATTCATGCGGTGCAACTTGAATGGTGGCTCCACTAATTTCAGTCGTCTGGGTTCCTGCACCTAATACGGTTGCACGTACAGTTTCTATCGGCTCCTGCCAAGTGAAATGCTGTAGTGAAGTGTTACGCAACAAGGCTTCCGCAAGCTGAACACCTATATCATCGTATTGTGCTTCTTGTACTTCACCGGATTCATGATGATACATGCATTCCGAAATTCCACCTGAAAAGACGATTGTATCGACTGCCGGCGACCAATTCGGTTCATGACCGAGTAGTAGTACTTGATCTTGTGCGTGAACTTCTTTTTTTAAGATTCGCCCCATTGCTTCCGCCATATACGTCGTTACAAATGTTACGGCTGAAGAATTTTGCGGATCCCCTACTTGCAATGTGTAACCTTGCTCTCGCAGTAATCGTTCGACTGGTGGTGAGATGGTACGTACTTTGCCGCCTTCAAATTCGATTAATCTACCTCCAATGTGCATCGTACATGTGCCAAGGAGCTGCTTATCCTTGAATACTGCAATATTGGCTGTTCCTCCACCAATGTCTATATTGGCGATGACCTGCCCGCTTTTTCCGGACGATTCATAGCTGCCTGAACCTTTAGCCGCAATGATGCCTTCTAGATCAGGTCCTGCAGTTGCTACGAGGAAATCGCCCGCTTCGTTAGACAACTGATGTAACATTTCACTGGCATTCCGCTTGGTAGCGGTTTCACCGGTGATAATAACAGCACCCGTTTCAATCTGCGAAGGCTGAATTCCTGCTTTGTCGTATTCAGAGCGGATAATTTGTTGGACGCCCGCTACATCGATCGTCACTGCGTCTTGCAATGGCGTCCGGAATACAGGGCTTTTATAGAGTATTTCTTTGTTTGTGATTTCTATTCTTGGCACATGCGTTGCGCCTGCCACGTTACGTAGCGAAAATCGACTGATAATCAGTTTCGTCGTGCTTGTGCCAATATCAATGCCTGCACTAATGATAGTTTCGTGCTTATTGAAATTGCTCACTCCCACACCCCTTCCTGATTATAGATTTCAACGCCTGTCGGTGCTCGACGGCGTCCTGCACTTTTGATTGCAACTAGTTTCCGACGCCAGCCCCTTGGGTCGTTTCGATCTTTTGATATAAAAAAGGCGCCTTTACAAACCCATGGATTTTCCCACGGGATGTAAAGGCACCTTTGCCGTTTTTATTCACTTGTATACAATTTACTATATCAAATTCCTTACTGACTGTAAAGAAGATTACCCGAGATAGATCAAGTGTGGATCGGCTGATGATTCTACGTATTGTTGCATTGCAGTGAGGTTGTTTAGCTTTGTTAATTCTTTCAAATGTTCGACCCCCATGCCTGTTACGGATGAAACCATGACGATGGGCCCTTGGTTCATAACGGTTTTTAGCATGTCGAGTGAACGCTCTAGGTCAGCTTCAGGTAGATCACACTTGGTAATGACACCAATCGGAAGTTTCGGGATACCCATGCTGAAACCTGGCGGGAATATAAGTTTCTCACTTGTTGCATCCTGCAAGTACAGTACATGTGTCACTTCAAGTGCAGTGGCCATGATGTTTTTATAGAACATCGGATTTTCCGAATACTCTCCCGGCGTATCAACAATCCAATCATAATAATTGAGCGTCTGCGTTTTGAAAGCTTCTACTTTTCGGCCCAATAAAGCATTTGTCAATGTAGACTTCCCCGCTCGTACCGCACCGACTAGCATCGCCTTGTTTCGCATCATCCTCACTCCTTATGATTTTGTAATTTCCGCTGGCGTATAGTTCAACTTTTCGGATAAAAACCGGTTGATCTCAAGCATTGCCATCTCCACTTCCGAGACACTGCCCACAATAACCAGACTGCCTGTAAATCGATCGAGGAATCCAATGCGGACATTAGCCGCTTTCGTTGCCAAGTCTCCTGCGATAATGACCGTTTCACTCGGTGTACATGTAAGGATACCTAAAGCACCCGCTTCCTGTATACCTAACTTCTGAAACATATCGGGATCGGGATTAGCGATCAAATGACTGAGTGTAAGCTGTTTTCCCGGAACGAATTCCTGTATAAACCTTTTCTTTTCTTCGCTCATTATACACACTCCCTATATAGTTTTATGCTTTAGCAGCAGGAGCTTCTGGTTCAACGTTTTCATTTTCGTACTCGCCCTTTTTAATAATTCCAGCTTCACGGTCTTGCTTCTCCAGCTTTAATGCCGTTGGAACAGAAAGCTTGTACGCAATAATAATTGCGATGATACCCGCACTCAATTTACCTAGTATAACCGGTAAAATAATATTTGGCTGGAAGTTCGCTGTGAACGATAAGTGATCACCCAACAAGAACGCCGCACAAACTGCGAATGCGATATTAACGACTTTGTCTTTTGGTCTCATGTAACGAACCAATGAGAACATCGCCAAGATATTCGCAACAGTCGCAAGTAAACCCGCACTTCCTTCAGGTGAAAGTCCAATTTTTTTCCCAGCAGATTCTAAAGGTTTGCCCATATACTTTCTAATCAAATAAATCATCGGGAACGCACCCGCTAGCATAATACCAATGTATCCCGCTGTTTCAAGTGCACGGAATTGGTCTATTTCATCCGCCATAATTGGATCGAAGCCCCACGCGCCAAATATCTTAGTGAAAATACCTGTAAATACTTCAACGATAGAGAACACTAACACTAATTTAATGGCAGCGTCCATCACGCGTCCAAAAATCATAAAACCGTTAATCATAATGCGAGGAACGAACTTCAGTCCGACCGCAATCAATACTACAAAAATTAATAATGGCAATAAATTGATGAAAATCTGTAAATAACTAATTGCAAATTCATAATTAGATGTAGCTGTCGTGCTAATCACATCACGCACGTCCGTGTTGAATATTACTACTAAAACAGAAGCAATAAATGCGCCAATCGGAATTGTCAAAACACCCGACATAATACCAAGCGCCATGTATTTATGATCTCGCTTATCAAGCATCGCAAGTCCCATCGGAATAGAGAAAACAATCGTTGCTCCTGACATGAAACCGACGATTAACGCCATAATCCATCCTTCATTTGTTACTTTTAGTGCTTCCGCTAACTGATAACCACCCATATCCGAAGCCAGTATAGTAGTTGCGGCAATTGCAGGATCTGCTCCGATTGAGTTGAAGATCGGTCCGATAAATTTACTGATGAACCATGTTAAGTAGGGTATAGATGCCATGATTCCTGCTGCTGGAACGAAGATATGTCCTACTGCGTGTAATCCAGACATAAATTCTTTACCTAATCCCTCTTCAGGATTCTTTATTGATGCAAATGCCCCTGCCACTGCACAGGCCATAATAATATATACAATTACTGTACCGATCATTTCCATTTAGGTTTCCTCCTATTACTATTTAATTGTAATATTGTTTCTTACGCGCCAGCCAACAAGACACCACCCTTTGATTTAATTCATGTCCAATCCGCGAAAATTTAAAACAAAAAGACGCTTAAAGAATGTATCTCTTTAAGCGTCTTTGCTTAGATCTATTTACTTGTGCGAATCTATAATTTCCAAGGCAAGTGACTCCATTGTCATTTGCCGTGACATACTCGTATCACGCATTTTTTTAAATGCTTGTTGCTCCGTTAATTGTTCCATATTCATCAGAATGCCTTTTGCCTTCTCCACGACTTTTCGCTTTTCCACTTCTTGCTTAGCCTGTTGAACGTCTTTTTTCAGACGTTTGGCTTTACTTGATTGGTGAAGAGCTACTTCAATAGCGGGTATTAAATTAGATTCCGATATAGGTTTGACCAAATAGCCAACTATATTATCTTGTTGCGCTTTTTCTACGAATTCCTTTTGGCTGTACGCGGTTATAATGAGGATGGGTATATCTAGCTGTTCCCCAATGATGCGACTTGCTTTCAGGCCATTCATCTTTGGCATTTTGATATCCATCAAAATCAAATCGGGTTTATGCAAGAAGGCCATCTCAATCGCTCTGTCTCCGTCCCCCGCTTCTCCAACTACTTCATAGCCGTGGTCTTGCAAGGTCATTTTTAGGTCCATGCGAATGATCGATTCATCTTCGGCTATCAAGATTCGTTTACTCATCAAAAATTTCCACCTCCGCACCCACTGGAAAGTTGACTACTGCATGAGTCCCGATTTCCCTGGGCACATATAGAAACTCACCATTCAAGTCATTGGTCACCAAATTGTGGATGATTTCCGTACCAAGTGATGTTTGCGGATTCTTCATTCCAACGCCGTTGTCGGACACGTGAAGTTCTACAAAGTCTTGATCTACGGTAAATTCCACATCAATAATTCCCTCTTCTTTGCCTTGAAATGCATGTTTTAAAGAGTTTTGAATAAGCTCATTTATGATAAGCGCAATTGAAACCGCTTTCTTAGAGGTTGTTACTATTTTATTGCCATTCGGCTCAATAATCAAGTCTACTTTCAAATTATATTCATTTAGCACCATGGTTGAGCATATTTTTCTCGTCAAATTTATGATATTTACATCATCATCGTCCGCATGTTCCTTTGTAAGAATAATTTCATAAACCGATGAAATACTATATATACGATTAAGGGTTTCTTCAAAAGTGGAGCGACTTTCCGCAGGCATTCCACTACGCATTTGTAGTCTTATAAGGCTTGCGACTGTTTGCAAATTGTTTTTCACGCGATGATGTATTTCCTTGATTACGACCGATTTCATCATTAACTCTTTTTCTTTTGTGCGAAGTTCGGTAATATCTTGAACAATTAATAACGTCTCTTGAGATTTATTTTTTTCACGCATTCTTATCTTTTTCACTATCAAGTTTTTGCGCTCAATGGTTAGTTCAAAGACGAACACATCATCTTCTTGTGTATAAACTGTTTGTAAAAAAGGTAATAATTCCAATAAATCACGATTTAGCACATCATCTTGGTTACTTATTTCCGTAATTAGTTTTAAGCCTGAAGGATTTGCATAGACTAACCGATTACTTTCGTCTGTCAAAATAAGCATTTCCATCAGTAAATCTGAAACAACGCCGAGTCCTGAATTTGTCATCTGGTCCTCCGCTGTTTCTGTTATGACCGAAAATCTCTTTGCATTATCTGTTGAAGTGGATGACGCTACCTGCTTCTCTGAGATAAGTACGCCAATCACTTGATGATTTGTATTCTTAATGGGCACTACGGTCTGATCCACTACGATACCTTCTTGTGTCATAGCTTGTCTTATGATGGATTTCTTTCCATTGCGATAGGAATAAAACACACCCGGTTCAAAAGATTCAAAAACAATCTTTCCAACAACCGAATTATTATATAGCGGTGTACTACCGACTGGAAAAGCTTCCGCTACAACAATCGCCTGATTACTTGGTTTTAATTTGCAATCGATAAACATATAGGAGTCTGACAAATCGGCATACGTCTGCAGGCTAAACGCCATTTCCTCCAAAATTTTCACGTCTTGATCTGTCAGTTCAGTATGCTGTTTACAAAGTTTTTCTACTGTTGATTTTACCAATGTACCACGACCTTTAATGAGAAGAATACCGCTTCCCCTATTGTGTAAAATTAGTATAAGACGGTTAATGAGAGAGGTCAATCTGTAGGTTCAATGTTACTCAATACTTTTCAAGAAAGGTTTTTATTTTCATTTTATATACTTCCTGATCCATCACAAACGCTTCACCGTGATTTGCGTCATCCACTAAAAATAATGCCGCATCACTCTTTGTCTCTTCATAAAGTTCTTTTGTCATTTCTGTTGGCACGAATGTATCTGCCTTGCCATGAATGTACAGGATTGGTACAGTCGCGCGTTTAACTGCACTCAACGCGTCTGCTTCTTTTAGTGAATACCCCGCTCTAGCATTCGTCAACAAACTCATATTATCGAGTAATGGAAATGCAGGTAAATGAAACATTCTGTCCAGTTGATAGGCAAATAATTGATAAACGGATTGATACGGACTATCTGCAATAATTGCTTTCACTTGTTCGGGAAGTTGCTCACCACTCGCCATTAAAACTGTAGCCGCACCCATCGATAACCCATGATAGATCACTTCTGTATCCGCCCCCAGCTTTTCGCTGAGCAACTTTGTCCAATCAATCAAATCTAAACGATCTGGCCAACCGAAACCGTAATAGTCACCACCGCTTTTTCCATGTCCCCTAGCATTTGGCATGAAAATATTATAGCCAAGTTCCTCATAATAAAATTGACCATACAACCCCATCTGTTTTGCGTTCCCTAAATAACCGTGTGTTAAAATCACCAATTTGTTAGTCGGTTTTTTTGCCGGCAAGAAATAACCCATCAAGTCCAGATCATCTTTTGATGTCATATGAATTTCTTCAAATTCCTGTTGATCTACCCAGTCAAGCCAATCTCCATTTAAAAAAACTTCCATGGTCTCAGCGGATACTTTCAAATCCGCATTGCCTGTCAAAAAATCCTTCGGTCCACGCTTGATAGCCAAGTCATAGAAGAAAAGACTTCCTGCTATCTGAAATACAATAAAGATAGCCACTAGTAAAAAGACAACCTTTTTCCATCTTATTTTTCTCATCTCTATGTCCTCGTTCTCTTTGTCTAAGCATTTTCTCTTATTATACAGTGAAATCTATAATTACGTTATAGCAATTTCATGAGAAAAGCCCCAGTAGTTGGACAACAACTACTGGGGCACCTCTAGTTCACTATTTTTTCTTTTACTTCTTTTTGTTATCTTGCTCGGTAGCCTTATCTGCTCGTTTATACTCTTTGGCGTACAATACTTCCTGTGCGGATGAAAGGCCATTATTCTTATCTGTTAGTGTTTTATGGGGCTGTTTGTTCTCACTCAAGTCTCAACACTCCTTTCCGTCTTACTTTCAGTCTGCCACGATTAGACGAAATTAAACACAGCATTCAGTTATCGTTCTTTGGTTTTCTCACTAAAACCACGTATACTAACTGCATAAGGAGCTGATCACATGAAATTCCATATGACAGAGCACGGTTTTGACACCGAAACCGAATTTGGTACTTTACACATTTCATCCAATGAAGAAAAAGGGTTTCGCCCATACCAGCTGATGGTCGCGTCGATTGCCGCTTGCGGTGGTGGCGTTATGCGAAAGATTCTTGATAAAATGCGTCTGCCTGCAGATGATATCGCCGTGGAAGTGAAAGAAGTCGTACGTTCACAAGATGATGCAAGTCGTCTATTGAAGATTCATCTTCATTTCACAATCACCGGATCAACTATTACCGAAGAAAAAATGCCACGGATCATGGAGCTTACAGAGAAGAATTGCTCCATGTTACAATCTGTAAATGGTTGTATTGAAGTAGTGAAAACATACAAGATTGCCACTAAGTAAGTGCCAATGAAACGACAAGAGAGTTCTCTCTTTTGTCGGTTTTGATGGTTAAAGGACCTTATTTTCCCATTAATAATCCTGTATAATGAATAGAGTATTTAAAAGGAGGTCTACCTATATGAAGAATAAATTAGTTGGGTTGCTAGCAGTTTTATTAGTTTTTGCAGCAACACCATTTCATGCGCAGGCTGCCACACAGTTCTCTGACGTAGATAAGCATTGGGCGAAAACAGAAATTATGTATCTAGCTGACCGTAATATTATAGGCGGTTTTCCAGATGGCACGTTTAAGCCAAATGATCCTATTACACGCGCTCAGGCATCTTCCATGCTCATTAAAGCATTGAAAATTCCTCTGGTGAAAAATCCTACTGTCCAGTTTAAGGACGTCTCGAAAAAGTCCGCATATTATCAGATCCTTGCAACGGTGAGTGAAAAAGGAATTATGAAGGGTGACAATGGTTTCATGCGTCCTGGTGAAGATACTTCACGCGCGCACATGGCCGCGATTATACGCCGTTCGTTTAAAATACCCACAGACAACCAAGCAACATTTGTTGACGTATCGCCAACGCATTGGTCATTCCCTGATATTAATGGAATTGCAAAAAAAGGAATTACGGGCGGTTCTGAAGGTAAATACATGCCTGCAGACTCGGTCACAAGATCCCAATTTGCTGCATTTTTAGTACGTGCTTTGGATGACTCGATGAAACTCAAAGACTACCATTCGTATGTTAGTGTTAAAGGAAAGACAGTTGAACAGAATGGCTTCTTATATACAATTGCCAAAGACAAGGAGTCTACGAAGCTATTTAAAGAAAACAAAAAGGCTGGAACACGTTCAGCCATTTTGGATAGTGCGACAATGCCGGATAACGGTATAAATCGCGAGCTCTTAATGTCCGGTTACCAGATGGTTCTATATAATGACGAAATCTTCATTCCCTATTGGAACCTAATCAATGCAAGTAGTAAAATGCCTGCTGGTTACAATGTAGTAAAATTAAACGTGAATGACTGGAGCTACACAATTGGTAGTATTCCACTTGACCAGAAGTTTCGTAACATGTTCATCTTGAATGACCGTATCTACTATACTCTTGAAAAGAACAAGGATCGTGTTTTTGATTCCAAGTTCGATCCTACTAAGCCAATGGATGATCCGTTGACATTGTATTCGGTCACTATGGACGGCAAAAACAAGAAAACGTTGTTGAACTTCGATGCTCGTGTGATATTCGATGAAGTAGAGGCTAATTCGAAAAGTAATCAAGTCAGCCAAAACAATAAATCAGTAGCATATGATTTATCTACAATGTATTATTTCAATAAAACAGGTGTTTATAAGTATAATTTGTTGGATAAGAAGACTAGTAAAGTTTCAAATGTACTAGCGAAAGACATGGAAGTTACGGCTACGCAGCTAGTTGTGACGGATCAGGCAGGCAAGAAACATCATTTGAAGAAATAAGTAAAAGCGGTACATCTCTATTTAGAGGTGTGCCGCTTTTTTTAACTACTATACGTTTAACTTTAAAACTTCACTACGCCGAGTTAAATATGTCATTCTTTCTCTCGAATGAAAATGGGCTTAGCTATCATCCTTACTAGCACTTGGCCGATGAAAAACGGAATAGCCGTTAGAAGTATAACGATATCCCGACCAAATGGCTTGAACCATCCTCCGTCTTCGGTGATGAAGTTCATAGCTAACACGAGCGAAATTACAGCTGTAATGACATTGATTAACAATACGTAACGGATTTTCACTGTACTTGATAATATACCAGTTATAATAATGAATACGATACAAGCCAATAGTAGATAAGTGGCTTCTTCGCGCTTTACATACTGACCATATTCATAAAAATGAAAGAAGAACGGTGCCGGTATCAAACTCGTAACAAACCATAGGATCTTTATGTGTCGCTTGTTCATAACATTATCTCCCTCTTAACCATACCAATAAATCCGCTTCATACCTTCACTATTAAAAGCCCGACATTCCTGCTGATATTACGAATGTAGTCCATAAAAACCCAAGTCCAATGGCTAAAATCGCAACTGCTCTTAGTGAAATAAGTAAAGTAGTAAGTAATGTTTTTTCTTCAGGCCCTTTTATCTTTAATGTTTGAAGAATGAACGCAGTACCGGCGATTCCTACTGCAAAAGTAATTGCAACCCCTACCCAATACCAGGTTAACCCTCCACCCCAGTACGCCATTTTTTGAAATAAAATACTCATTAAAAATACACCCGAAGCGCATACAAACGCGAGCATCGTATACAATAGTTGTTTCTTTTCTCCCTGCATCACACGTATCCCCTTTCTATTCTATAGATAATCATACACGTTCTACGGTTTTTTTACCGGTACATATCCAACTTTCTCAACCAACTCTTGCCCTTGAGGTGACAGCATCCATTCTATAAATTTCTCTACATTCGGATTTTCCGTACCAGCCGTCACAACGTAAAATTCAGATGAAATTGGATACTCCTCATTGCGTATGGTCTCTTTGTTTGGTTCGACCCCATTGATTGCGAGCAATTTAATTTCATCATTCCCTACCATTTCTGTTGAGTAATAGCGGAACGTATAGCCAATGGCATTTTTATAGTTGCGATACTTCGATACTTCAGAAATTATCCCGCCCATACCCTCAGGCACATTTTCTTCCGGAGCATCCATAATCGGAATATCCCCCATCAACCTTTCCAAAGCCGTTTGACTACCACTGTCTTCCGGTCGCTGGAATGCACGAATCGGTTCGTTATTACCGCCCACCTCTTTCCAATCCGTTATTTTACCTGCATAGATATCTTGAATCTGCTTTAACTCTAAACTAGTAACGGGATTCTTTTGATTAACGAAGAAAACAAATGCTTCCCGACCAACCGGTGTTAATTTCAACTCAAGTCCCTTTTGTTTAGCTGTTTTCAATTGTGCATCGGAAGGTCCAGCCGCGAGAATCATATCCACTTCTCCGCTGAACAAATTATCATAAGCAACTGGCGTAGTATTGACCATCACTTCGCTATCGTACGGATTATATTCCTTTTCCGGATAGACGGCATGAACGAATGCAGCATACAAGGGATATAATGCAGTTGCCCCGTCGATACGCGGCAGATTGTCTTCCAACGTCAATGTAGCCGCTTCATCTAATGACACTAACTTTGATTCTCGACCCATGGAAAATGGCTCATAGTAAAATACATCTACTTCTGCATCCACAGTCGAGATACTTTCTTTATACAGATGCATGATGGGCCATACCGCTGCTCCCATCACGAATATACCTGCAATAATGCCGAACCACTTCTTCCGTTTTTTCGTATTGAAGTAATGGAATATCATCATGACAATCCAAATGTATAGAACAACCACACCAATCACGACTAACGGAATATAATGAATCAATCCCATAAACAGTAAATATAATAAACCTACGCCTGTGAAAAATAGAAAACCAATCAATAGTAGTACCGAAAATGCCATGGGTGCAATCATAACCATTCCCTCCTTTTATTTGCCACTCAACTCATCCAAACGATGCCACGCCTCATCCTCATCAAAGGAACTATACCAGCGATAATGTTCTTCATCCAAGATACGGAAATGTTGACTGATCAAGTTTTGCTGTAAACGGAAACGGCCTTTCGTTTCTAACTCGCGCCACCATACTTTCCCACCCATTGACTGGTCCATTCGGCGATCTATGCCATCATGGGCAATCGTTTCAAGCACTTCCAACGGGTCTCCGCCAACTACTGCCTGCAGTACATCACTTTCTCGAAACAATGCACAAACACCTATCACTGCAGTCCAACTGGCAGCTGCCCTACCCTTTTCAATTTGAATTAACGTCTTTTTTGAAAGACCTAGTACATCAGCCATCTTTTGTTGGGAGTATTCCCTCTCCAATCGGACTACTCGTAACTTTAACGAAATCAGTTCTATTAATTGTTGTTGATTCACGAGATCACCCCATAGTTACATTTAATATCTATTGGTGTAATATTACACCACACATACTAAAAACGCAAATGAATTTTCTAAACTATCTGTTAACCCGCTAACTATCGATTCTTTCGTAAAATTATGATAAGATTTATTGACTTTGTGATTTAGTATAAGAAACGAGGACTTCTATGAAACAGCGTGAACAATGGACATCCAAGATTGGTTTTATCTTAGCTGCTGCTGGCAGTGCTATCGGATTAGGTGCAATCTGGAAGTTTCCTTATATGGCCGGAACAAACGGTGGCAGCGTGTTTGTGCTGTTATTTATTATTTGTACATTATTGATCGGACTACCGATTTTATTGGCTGAGTTTGTCATTGGACGAAGAGGACAGGCAGATGCCGTGACTTCTTTGAAAAAACTTTCAACAGGACGGAGTTGGGGATGGGTTGGATGGATGGGACTTGCATCGTCTTTCATCATCTTATCGTTTTATAGTGTCGTGGGTGGATGGATTCTATCCTATTTAGCACGAGCGTTTACATTTAAACTAGGCGGAATAGATTATGGTGATTTATTCAATACTACGATTGCCAACCCGTGGGAAGTATTACTAGCGCAAGCTTTGTTTATGGCATTGACGATCTTCATCGTTCAAAGCGGAATTCGTGGTGGAATTGAGCGAGCAAGTCGCTGGATTATGCCGCTACTATTCTTGTCTTTCATTGTATTGGCGATTCGTTCGTTAACACTGGATGGCGCAATGGAAGGTGTTCGGTTCTTATTCGTGCCAGATTGGAGTTATCTCAACGGAAAAACATTCCTTGTTGCGTTAGGACAAGCATTCTTTTCCCTCAGTGTCGGTGTAACGGCTATGATGACGTATGCTTCCTACCTTTCAAAAGAGGAAAAGCTTGGACAGTCTGCATTTAATGTCTCAATGCTAAATATCGCGATTTCTATACTAGCAGGACTTGTGATTTTCCCAGCCGTATTCGCGTTAGGACACTCACCTGAGGCAGGCCCTGGTTTGATCTTCGTCATCCTACCGGCTATTTTCAATGAAATTCCGTTCGGTGGCGTATTCTTGATTATCTTCTTTTTCCTTATGCTGTTTGCGACATTGACTTCCGCCATTGCGATGCTCGAGATCGTAGTGTCTACAGGCATCCGTAAAAAGCATGACAGACGAAAACGTGCTTCCTGGGTATTCGGAGGACTAATCTTTTTAGTAGGAATCCCAAGCGCATTATCATTTGGTTTACTATCCGACGTGAGCATCTTCGGTAACTCCATTTTTGACTTCGCTGATTTGCTGACGAGCAGAATTGCGATGCCGCTTGGTGCGTTGGCTGTGTCTTTATTTGCTGGCTTTGTGCTGACGAAAGAGGATACGGCGGAAGAGTTAGGCATGAATCCCGCTCTTCACACGTTTTGGAAAGTGATCGTCCGCTACTTCGCCCCGATTGCAATTGTAATCATATTCTTCACTTGGATTTTAGGCATGTAAAAAGCACGCCGGAGAAACTCTCCGGCGTGCTTTTAGTTTGTGTATACTTATGAAAAACAGTGGGCTATGAGCAGTTTTAAGGTGCCTATGAGCGGATATCCAGTGTCTATGAGCAGAGACGGTACTCGATAGAGCGGTCATCAGCTGTCATAGAGCACTTAAAGTTCCTGATAGAGCGCTCAGAGAGAATCAATGAGCCTGTGACGTCAGAAAAGTTCTAGTTTGGAACAAACGCATCCGCCCGGAATGCAGTGGAACGCTTCACTCACGCCAATCGTGTTTAGCAAGCTCAGATATGTTTCATAAGAGCTTCTACCACTAGCGTTAGTCCTGCCAAATCATCTTCAGAAAAACGATCCAGTTCAGGGCTGTCGATATCGAGCACACCGATTACTTCTCCATCTTTAATCATAGGCACGACAACTTCGGAACGAGATGCCGCGTCGCATGCAATATGGCCCGGGAATGCATTGACGTCGGCTACAACAAGGCCTTCTTTCGTCTTCGCAACCGTTCCGCAAACTCCGCGGCCCAGTGGAATGCGGATACATGCAGGCAAGCCTTGGAATGGCCCTAGCACTAGTTCATCGCCATCCATCAAATAAAAACCTACCCAGTTAATCCGATCAAAGAACTGATTAAGTAACGCAGATGCATTGCTTAAATTTGCGTACATATTTGGCTCTCCAGACACTAATGCGTCTAATTGCGTGGAAAGCTGTTTATATTTCTCTTGTAGATTGTTGGAATAGTCAATAGGTGTGTACATATGATTCCCTGCTTTCTGTGTATAGATCTACCTTTTATCATACACAGAATTACGTTGTGGGAAAAGTAATCGAACTTTATTACATACTTCTTATCAATCTAGTTTCACCTTCAATACCTCTCCGGTTACGGCATCTATTTTAACTTCATACTTATGCCCTTCCATAGTGCGGATATCTACTTCATAGATTAATATACCATCATCAAACTCTAGCTCAGATTTCACCACTTGCCCCGGTACTCTTTGCAATGCAATTTCATTCGCCTGCTCCATGGAAATTCTACGGTATTGAGGATGTTGCCAGTGATTCATCCAATATTCATTTTGCTGATTCAATTGATGATCCCTCCCATTTCTTCTTCGCTATCAATCTATGCCAAAGAGTGGGAAAGTGTTTCTCTACTACGTATGTCGTTTACGATAGAAAAACGGATTATTTCCGAGGAAACAATCCGTTTTTGTCAGGCGGTTTGCGCTGAAGAGTTTCTTTGTTTGTAACGCATCCAAATAATAAGTGGGATGAGCAGTAACGAGATATATGTTCCTAGGAAGCTCAGCATGGAAAAGCCCGAGAACGCAACGATAATTCCCGAAACCAAGCCACCGACTGTACCCGCTAGTGCAACAAACACATCGATCGTTCCTTGGATCTTCGCACGCGTCAACACATCAGTTGAATCGATTACAATTGCTGTTCCACTAATTAACCCGAAGTTCCAACCAACTCCGAGTAATATGAGTGCCACAGACATCCAGAGTATCGATCCTCCTGCTACATAGGCTGAAAGAATACCCGCGGTTGCAAGTGTCACACCGGAAGCAATCACCATAGCCGGACGTCCAATCCGGTCTACTAATACGCCTGTGAAAATCGATGGTAAGTACATCCCTGCAATATGAAGTCCAATAACTATGCCAATACCCGATATTTCCGCGCCGTGATGCTGCATATGAAGCGGTGTCATAGTCATAATGGCAACCATGACGCCGTGAGACAGAACGAGAACAATGGCTCCTATCCAAATCCCCATTCTGTTCGCCGTATGCTGCTGCATAAATTGTCCTTCACTGGATTCTCCTTGATTCTTTTGATTGGCCAATTCAATTTCACGTGCTACTAGTAGCGGATCGGGATTTAAAAACAGTAGGAAGGTCAAACCGGACAATAAATACGCGACACCGGCTAGTAAGAATACACCTGTCAATGAAGGAATACCGATAAAATCCGCCACGTATCCCATAGGTAATACGAGATTCGGTCCTGCGACCGCTCCGATTGTGGTCGAAACCAATGCTACACTGACTGCTGTAGCACGTTGCTTTTTATTGGCAAGATCTGTTCCTGCATAGCGCGCCTGTAAGTTCGAAGAAGTCCCCGCCCCATATATGAAAAGAAAAATAAATAAAATAGCCAAGCTTCCAGACATGGTGGCCAGAATAACACCAAATGCTCCAATTCCACCTGTAATAAAGCCAGCTCCCAAGCCGAATCTCCGGCCGTATCGCTGTGATAGTCTGCCCACTAGATAGGCTGAAAGAGCTGAACCGAATGTGGAAAGTGCAATCGGCATACCCGCCAGACTTTCGTTACCAGTCATCTCCTGTATGATCAAAGATCCTACTGTGATTCCTGCAGCGAGTCCTGCACCACTAAATATTTGGGATATGATCACGACAAGTAAAGATCGCTTGTAGAGTTGCTTCTGCGCTTCTTCAGAATTTACATAGTACGAATAGTCTTGTCGTCTTGACATGAAATTTCCCAGCTCCTTCTTTACGTCTATGCCATTTTGCTATGTATAAAGATAAATCTTTTTATGCTTTACTCATCTTATCACACCTAGACAAGTAGACGGCGAGAATTTATCTGAATATAAAAACAAGCAAGTCCAGGTGTAATGGACTTGCTTGTTTTGTTCTACTATTGCTTAAGATTAAATAAACGGTGCAATAAAAGTAGGATGATCAGAGAATTGTGCTATACGCTTTTCCCCTTCATGTACCCACTTTTCATCGTATACAATTGGACCGTCTTTGTCTTCAGGTGTTTGGAACTGATCGAGACCGACAGCTGCTAGAACCGGGCTATCATCGTCGTCTAATCCAATATTGACTACATGATTGATGATAAATGGCACGTCGAATTCGATCATGGCACTATCTTCATCGAGTTCACCGTCGATCACATGGAAAGGTATTCGCAAGTAGATGGTATCACTGCCGTCCTGATTCAGGATGGAGTCGAAGTTTCCTCTGTCGAAGTCCCAATTTCCACCCATTTGAATGTCATGTTCTGCGAGAATTTTAGTTGCATCTCCAAATAGTGATTTCTTTCCTGGTAGATTTGTTTTTAGTTCGATCATGGCTTGTCCTCTTTTCTATGTCAGTTTTTCTTGTTGTTTGTCTAGTTGATAGTAGTTTTAAGAATACCCTAGTTAGCTGTTTGGCAAACTTCTAAAGGTAGTTGATCTTTAAAAGAAATAGAGGGATGGAGTCGTCGTTTTTACACAAAAGAAAAGACTACCAAATACATAGGCAGTCTACTTTCTTTTATTTCATTAATTCCTGATACCGTCGCAAGCATTCTTCATACGCTTCTTGTACGGTTTCGGCTTGGATGACGTCTTCACCGGTTGTAGCAAAACGGGCCACGGAATGTTCGTATTGTGGGTCGTAGTAGTGGATCAGTAGTTGCTCCACGGCTTGTGCAAAGCGTCCGTTTTCTAAATCTTCTTGGATCTGTGCGGTGATTGGTTGGTGGATCCGTTTGCGAATTCGAGCAAATGCTTCTAAGAATAGTTCCGGTTGTTTTTCGGGTTCGTATTCGGAGAGGATTTCTTCTACACGTACTTTGACCGGTAGTTGAATGATCCATTGAGGACTCTGCTCTTTTTTCTTAAACAGTAGTTCAGGCATATGCACTTGGCCTATGCGTTTGCTTTCGCCTTCGATGAAGATGAATGGTTCATTCGCATACTTTACTAGTTTATCTGCAATTAGTAATTCGAATTTCTTCTGATTGTTCGGTTGCACACCGATCTGTCCGAATATCGAACCGCGATGACCTGCCATTCCTTCTAAATCGATGACCGGACAACCGTCTTCCATCAGCTTGTGAAGAATCTTCGTCTTGCCGCTGCCAGTATAGCCGTTAAGTACAAGTAATTTAGGTGTGATAGGTTCTTGCAGTCGCGCAATAACCCACTGACGATACGTATGTATTCCGCCACTGATCCGACTTGAGCGGATTCCCATTAATTCAAGCACGGTCATTGCCGTTTTGCTTCGCATGCCGCCACGCCAGCAAAATACGGTAATCTGTGCATCAATCTTCCTGAATTCGTCAATGAAGTCAGGCAACTTCTTGGAGAAAATAGCTAGTCCATGATCCATTGCTACTTCTTTGCCTACTTGTTTATAAAGCGTTCCTACTTCTGCACGTTCTTCATTTGTAAAGATTGGAATATTGATACTACCTGGAATAGTAGCTTCTTCATACTCTTTAGGCGTACGCACATCGACTAAAGTTTGTGAATGATTTTTTTGCAAGTCGAGTGCTTCCGCCAATGTAATGTCTCGTACCATGTGATTCCCCATCTCCTTGATTTACTGCACGATAATTCGACCGCTATGTTCATCGGTCACTTCCCCAATAATATGCGCATCGACTCCAGCTTCGCGTAATTGTGCATGCAGACGATCTGCTTCATCTCCTGCAACTGCTACAAGCAATCCACCAGAAGTTACCGCGTCACATAAAATCCATCTACCGACTTGATCCAATGATTCGGGGTATTCAACGATGTCCTCTATATGAGCAAAGTTGTTTTTCGTACCGCCTGGGACTGAGCCCGCTTCTGCCAGTTCTCTTGTACGCGGCAAAACAGGTACTTTCTCGTTATCAATACGTAAACAAACGCCACTACCTGTTGCCATTTCAGAAGCATGTCCAAGTAAACCGAAGCCTGTTACGTCTGTCGCAGCATGAATACTATATTCATCCATCACTTCTGACGCTGTTTTATTGAGTGTCGTCATCACTTTTGTCACGTGAATTTCCTCTTCTTCAGACAATAATCCGTTTTTCAAGGAAGTGGTCATGATTCCTACACCAATTGGTTTTGTTAGAATCAAACGATCTCCAGGCTTAGCACCAGCGTTTGTACGGATCTTGTCGGGATGCACCGTTCCAGTTACTTGCATACCGAATTTTGGTTCCTGATCATCAATTGAATGTCCGCCAACTAGTACTGCACCAGCTTCTTTCAATTTGTCTGCGGCTCCACGCAAGATTTCCGTTAGAATATTGCGATCGAGTGTATGAATGGGAAAGGCTACGATATTCAATGCTGTGATAGGTGTTCCACCCATTGCGTAGACGTCACTGATTGCATTCGCCGCTGCCACTTGTCCAAAATCATACGGATCATTGACAATTGGCGTGAAGAAATCAAGTGTCTGCACAATAGCAGTCGTGTCATTTATTTTATAAACACCGGCGTCGTCGCTCGTATCCAGTCCGACTAGTAAGTTGGGATCCGTTAGGCCAGGGGGCAATGTGCGTAGAACTTCAGCCAAATCAGCAGGCCCTATTTTACACCCACACCCTCCTTTTGAAGATAATGAAGTAAGTTTTATAGAAGAGTTTCGCATTACAGGTATCAACCTTTCAATTTGTAGTCCCTTAATTTTACCATAGAGTTTGTATTCTAGAGTTGTTGAACACTTGAAATTCCTATTGACACACAAAGAGGCTGAGCGTAAATCGCACAGCCTCACTTAATTCATTTTATTACTTTACATAAAGTACTTGCCATTCATTATCATGTTTCTCTATACGCGTTCCTGTCCAACCAGTCAATAACAATTGCTGTTGTCGTTCGATATCCTGCATAGGAACTGCTTGCTGTTCGGACGTAGCTTCTTTGAAAGGCTTCTGCAAATCTCTGAATAAAATATAGCGTAGTTTATTGCCGTACTTAACTTGTAGTGCTTTGATTTGTAAATCAAGTGCAAATTTATCCTTTAAGCTCGGTATATTAAATGGTGCAACGGTTGTACAAATATAGCGATAATGCTCACTCTCGATGTGCTCCATTAGCCATTTGCCGAGGATCGTCTGTAATCCATGACCCCTAAAGGCTGGATCCACACAGGTGATTTCTGAGTACAGTACACTTGTCAATTCGTTTTGCGCTACACCTACGTCGATTCCTAAATGCTCGTCATCTTCACCAGGATCCAGCATAGCTCGGAACGCAATGAGGCGATCATCGACGTAGGCACCTGCCATCATGCCGTTACCGTGTAAAATATATAAAAATTCTTCTTCCGTTAGTGGTTGTAAGAATTCGGGTTGCTCGAGTACTGCCATGACCTGTTCTTGCAAAGCCAAAACTTCCGGTAGTTGATCTTCTGTAAGCAGTGAAAGTGAAGATTGTAACGTCATAGTGCCACCTTTTCTTTACGTACCGTCAATTCTTCTAGAGTTTGCTCGTCTACGTCAATTCCTAGCCCGGATTTTTCATTGAGTTCAATAAACGGTACGTCATAGCGTAGATTGCCGACATCTTTGCTGAATTTCAATGGCCCAGTCAATTCTACGCTTGTCATCGCTTTTTGTGAGAAAGCTACATGGAAACCTGCTGCAGAGCCAATGGATGACTCTACCATTGAGCCAACCTGACATTCGATTCCAGCCATTTCCGCCATATGTGCAAGTTTCATAGCAGGATACATACCCCCGCATTTCATTAGCTTGATATTCACTTTATCTGCTGCACGTTTTGCGATAATCTCACGCATATCACGCACACCGCGTAGTCCTTCATCTACCATTAGAGGCGTTGCAGTTTTCGATTTGATTTCTACCATCGCATCGATATCATCCGCTTTCACAGGTTGCTCGAGCCAGTCTAGTTCACAACTTTCCAATTGCTTCATCGCCTGTAATGTCGTCGCACTGTTGCTCCATCCTTGATTGACGTCAACACGAATTGCAATATCCTTACCTACACGCTCACGTACTGCTTGAATACGCTTGACGTCTTCCGTTGCGTTGGTACCTACCTTCATCTTCAATGAACCATAGCCCGCTTCTACACGTTCTGCGGCTTCTTGTGCCATATGTTCAGGAGACGCGATACTTAACACATGCGTAATCGGAAACTTCTCATGATAGCGTCCACCGAGAAGATTATAGGCTGGGATACTATATGCTTTTCCTACTACATCAAAACAAGCTATATCCAGTGCAGCTTTTGCAGTAGGTACACCGTAGATTGCCTGATCCATTATTTCATGAATTCTACCAAAGCAGCTCGGATCTTCTCCAAGTAAAATAGGGGCGAGCGTGTGTTGGAGTACAGCAAATGTACCTTCCCAACTTTCTCCTGTTACATGGTCGTCCGCCACTGCTTCACCGTAGCCGACATGTCCGGTATCTGTCGTCATCTTCACGATAATAGATGGCATGTCATCGTAAGACGCGTAGCTAATCACAAATGGTTCGTGGAGAGGCAATCTAATCGCGAATATTTCAATTTCAGTTATTTTCATTATATATTCTTCCTTTCCTATTTGCATTCTTTCATTCGTATTGTATGATTGTCGTTAAATAGTCGTTAATGAAAGAGGAGGTATCTATATGAAGGTTACCATTGCATTGATTGGGTCACAAGAGTTTTGCCAACAAGCGGAAACTATTGTGTTGCCTCAAAACATCCGCATCGATTGTTATCAATACCGTAATCCTTCAGAAGCACCGAGTTTGCTCGACACGATGAAGCCTTGTCATGCGATTCTGTTTTCTGGATCCTTGCCATATGAGGCATCTGAGCATGTTCTTAAGACCATCTCCGTTCCTGTACTTTATCTTCAACAAAATGAACATACTATCGCTGTTACATTATTATACCTTGCTTCAGAAAAGAATTTAGCAATTTACGATATTTCTATCGATATAAAAGATCGTTCTCATATCGAACATATTTTGCGTGACCTCGACACTTTATCGCCCAGTAAGAAACCCGCTATACATGAATTGCAGAGGAACAGTGATTTACAAGCGATTGTAAACTTTCACGTGGAACACTTCAGAAGCGGGCAATCTAAAATGGCAGTGACCAGTGTGCATGCCGTCTATGACCAACTAAAAGCAGCAGGGATTCCCGCTTTTCGTATGCTTGATCCCGTCAGTAATACTTTACGTGCACTTGAACAAGCTGCACACCAAGCAAGTCTTGAAAGAAGTAAAGCAACTAAAATCGCAGTCGGATTATTGAAAGTACATAATAAGAAGAAATTTTCTCATGAAACAGTAGTGAAACTAGCTAATTACTTACAGGCAAAGTGGTCGGAAAGTGAAGGTTTCTACTACTTCTATACTTCGCTAGGTACTGTGGAGTTCGTGTTGGCACTGGAATCATTCGTTCTCTTTATCAACTCTATACCCGAAGCTTCTTTATCTTTTGGATTGGGTCAAACTATTGTAGAAGCTAGCGACAATGCGTGGAGTGCGCTGCAACTCGGTTCAAACGAAGGCATTTTTATGCTAGATGAACATAAACAGCTTCACGGACCGTTGCCTTCTACAAACATCTCCATCGCCATGAAGCTCGAAGAACCAAAGTTACTAGCAATTAGCAAGAAGACTACTCTCAGTCCTGCAGTCATTTCCAAGATCATTCAGTTCAATCAATTCAGACAATCCACTTCTTTTACTGCACATGATCTCGCCGGGTATTTAGCCGTTTCAAGAAGAACCGCAGAACGGACGATCAAGAAATTGATGGATCATCAATTCATACAGGCAGTTGGTGAAGAAATGACATATTCGCAAGGCCGCCCCCGTGCTCTATATGAAATGAAACTCCCCCACCCATAACGAAAGAAAAGCCGTAGAAATAATCTCGGCTTTTCTTTTTTATATTATTCCAACTGCACTTCTGGCTCTAACCGTGCCTCTTGCTCATCCATCTCTACGATTTCTTCCGATGTCATTTTTACAATGCTGAAGCCGGTTAATGCATACACAATCGACAACAACGGAACCGCGAAATTCAAAATAGCATACGGACCATATTCTACAACACTGACACCAAGTGTACCGAATATAAACACACCACATGTATTCCACGGAATGAATACGGAAGTCAGAGTTCCACCGTCCTCAAGCGCACGCGACAGGTTCTTGGAGCTTAATCCCATGTCTTTATAGGTTTTACTAAACATTCTAGAAGGCACTACAATCGAAACGTATTGCTCTGAACACGTAGCGTTGGTTAGAACACACGCACCGATCGTCGAAATAATCAATGATGACGTAGATTTCACGACTTTCAACAATTGCTTCATGATTGCACGTAGCATTCCGGAATACTCAAGGATTCCACCAAACGTCATCGCCACAATCGTCATGGAAACGGTATACATCATACTATCGAGTCCACCGCCATTGAATAAATTATCAACTAATTTATTACCTGTTTCAATAGCAAATCCGCTCTGTAAAGCATGAAGAGCGTCTGCAAACGTCCCGCCCTGAATAGTGATGTGCGAAATGAATCCTAACACAATACCGATAATTAATGCAGGAACCGCAGGAATCTTTAACGCGACCATTACAATGACCGCTAACGGAACGAGCAATAGCCAAGGTGAAATAATAAAGCTTTCTTGCATGACTTGCGATGTTTTCGCAATCGATGATAATTCTGCTTCACCCGATCCAAACTTTCTTCCCAAGAAGGTAAACACAGCCAATGCGATGAGTAAACCAGGAATCGTCGTATACAACATATGCTTAATATGATCGAATAAATCTGTCCCTGTCAGCCCTGCTGCAAGGTTCGTCGTATCCGAAAGAGGTGACATTTTATCACCAAAATACGCACCTGAAATAACAGCACCCGCGACCATGCCTGCTGGAATTCCCATACTTAACCCGATGCCCATACCTGCCACACCGATCGTTGCCATCGTGGACCATGAACTACCGATTGCCAACGAAACAAGCGCACAAATTAACGCAATGGCAACTAGGAACCAAGATGGTGTAATGATCTTCAATCCGTAGAAAATCATTGTAGCGACGATGCCGCCACCCATCCACGAACCAATCACTAATCCAACGAGCATAATGATAATGACGGCAGGAAGTGCTAAACGAATGCCTTTGTACATCATTTCTTCAATCTCTTTCCAGGAATAACCGTAACGCCAAGCGACGAGTGCCGCAATAGAAGTACCTACTATTAACGGCATATGTGGTCCTTGCTCTAGCTTTACCACGGTGATCAGCATCACTACAATCATCAATACTAGTGGCAGTACAGCCCACCAAAAACCTATCTCTCTTTTTTCTCTTTTCGCTTCCATAATTCACCCCACCCATCTTCTGATAATTCCGTAATGTCGTTATATAGTCGTTTAATCTATAGTAAGCGTTTTCTGAATTACTTGTCAATGCAAAATTTGTAAGCGTTTTCCGAAGTCACGAACTCTTCATATAGAATACGTTTATAGTACTTTGATAACGGGAATACTATAAAGTACTTTCACGAATGGGAGGCGCGCTGCCATTGACAGCTAATGTCCAAAAAACAGAAATGATAAAATGTATTACGGAATACGATACGTTACGCAGAGTCATTTTGTGCCCGCCAGAGTTTATGGCAATTGACGAAGTGATTAACGAAGTACAGAAAAAGTATGAAGACGAAAATATTGATAAAGCCCGTGCGATGAAACAACATGCGGAATTCGAGAAATTACTAAAAGAAAATGGAGTGGAAGTCATCACACTTCCTACTTCTGAAAAATATCCGGAACAAGTCTTCACGCGGGATATCGGTTTCACAATCGGTAATGAAGTATTCATAGCCGATTTGGCCGCAAATATTCGAAAAGGTGAAGAGATCACGCTAAAAGAATGGCTGATCGCACAAGACATCCCCTATCAGTCCGCGACGGATCGAATGGAAGGCGGCGACATCATTGTCGACCGCGATACGATCTACATCGGCATCAGTAGCCGCACATCCGAGGAAGCAGTCAGCAAACTAGAAGAAAAACTGCCCGATCATTACATCAAGCGAATTCCATTTGACGGGCGCTACTTGCACTTGGACTGTGTATTCAATCTCCTGTCTTCAGGAAAGGCTCTCTACTTCCCCGCAGCATTTGATCAAGACACGATCGATCAATTAGCCGCGTCGTACGAACTAATTGAAGTCGCTGAAGATGAACAATTCTCGCTTGGTACGAACGTACTTTCAATAGGCAATAATAAAGTATTCAGTTTGCCTCAAAACAAAAAAGTGAATAAAGATTTACGCGCACATGGTTTCGAAGTCATTGAAGTCGACTTCTCTGAAATCATTAAATCAGGCGGTTCGTTCAGATGTTGTTCCATGCCGGTAGAACGCGGATAAAGTGAAAGACTGAAGCCCATCCCACATAATGTTCGTGGTGATTAGGCTTCAGTCTTTTTCATTCCAGTAGGTCTATATAGTAATTTTGGTCATCGTCTAGCTCAGGTATATCGATCTCAATTGATTCTGGAATCAACAAATGAACCGTCATAACACCCGATACAGTACCAGAGGAATATCCAGAGGTCTTTTCGCCAGTAAACTGATTCAAGATGTTTGAGTCATGATAAAACGTATATTCCAAATGGTTTTTAGGTTGTTTCGGAATAGACATGGACTTGCTATCCCAGACAGGTAGATTGATTTTGAGTTGATCGGATAAATCGTAATACATATTCTCTTCATCATTGAACGTGGCTATCAATTCGGGAGAATAGACTGTTTCTTCTATTATCCGACTAGTACTCGGTGTACGCTTGATCAGAACATACGCACCGGAGAAAGAAGGAATAGAAAATTCCCCCTTCACTTCATGCGACCGTTTTGCTAATACTAGGTGATCAGGAATTGGTAACTCTTCTACAATCGCACTATATAGATCAAATCCCACTTCGTTTTCCATTGCTTCAGGAAGATTAACACCCTTTACTTTTCGTTCCATCGTTTCCGCTACGCCAAGTCCAATTATCAGCAACACTAGGTATCCAATAATAAACTTCCAATGAAAGGATCTTTTTATCCGTACGCGTCCCATATTCCTTGTTACCAGTATAATCGTCAATATTCCTAGAAGAAGGACTATAGGTACTAGTATAGTAAGAAGCATCAAGGGTTCCTCACCTCCAAACGGTTTGTGACGAAGAAGCTAATAGCAAACAGAATAACAATGGCCCCTATTATCTTCACTGTGAATAATAGAATTGATGTTTCCCCATAGAAGAAATACAGCAATCCATTGTTCTCATTGTCTGCTATACCAAATGTGCTCTGCGTGAATGCATACCACATCACTCCAAACAGCGCGACAAACATTTTGCTCCATTGGATAAGTGATCCGAGCGTATACCCAACCAGCATAAGCAATAGCGTATAAGCCGTCATAGCAAAAATACGTGAAAGGAAATCCAGTGGTGAAGATAGTAATCCCGACGTTTCAATTATCATATTATCTTGGAACATCGCCACAATCTTCATCACCGACCCTAGTAAAACGGTCGTCACACCGCCGAGTAACGCGGCGGTACAGAAGAAGTAGAAATTAGCTAGTTGAAACGTCAAACGATTGGTCACAAACGAAAAGGATTCATTTCGCTGTGCGGCAGACGTCAACAGGAAACCGACTATGAATGCCCAGAATAGTGTGAGTCCTACTTGACTGTCGTTCGTTATGGAAGTGAAGTCGAAGGAAATCGGCTCTCCCCAATCGTTCGTGTAGGTAGATGTAAATGCACCGCTGATAAATACAGTAGCTAAAATCTGCAATATAATCAGCATCGTAAAAATTGTGCCATTGGCATTCAGTTTGAATAAAAACTGTCGTGTGGCAAGTTCATTCATACTCCATTGCGTCGAATACATCATCTACACCTCCTCTCGTCTGACCTGTCATAGCAAGATACGCTTCACTTGCCGAAACGGCCGACACACGGATTCCAGCCTGCTTTAATTCCGTTAGTTCTGCTTTCGTATGTTCATTGTCAACTATCCATTCTGTTAACGGACCTGTTGAAGTTCGATGGATTACGGCATATTGATTCGCATACTGCTTCAATACGTTTTCTTTCCCTTGGAACTTGATGAACTTCTCTTGTAGTTCGGTTATGGAACTATGAAATGCAATGCCTTTTCCTTCGATCAATAAAATGTCTTCCAGCAAGTCTTCCATCTCTTCCATATGATGACTCGATAACAAAATGGTTCTTGGGTGCGCCAAATAATCTTTTAATAATGCTCGGTAGAAATCACTGCGGGCTCCGGCATCCATTCCTGTAATCGGTTCATCAAACATCGTCAATGGACAACGTGCTGCGATCCCGACGATTGCATTGAATGTGCTACGTTTTCCTTTAGACAGTACGCGATGGTTCAATGTTAACGGCAGCCTGAAATATTTAAGTAGACGCTCAGCGAGTTCGCCGTCCCAGTTTTCGTAGAAGCGATTAAACTCCAAAAGTAAGTCTTCTAGCGTCATCGCGTCGGGAAAGCCCATCATGTCGTCAACAAATATCATGTTTGCAGAAACGGAAAGGCTATTAAAGGGACGCTCGCCAAACACACGTAATTCCCCACCCGACTCTTTGATGAAGCCTGCAATCATCTTCATGAGTGTTGTCTTCCCTACACCGTTGCGCCCTATTAGGCCTGTAATGGTATTTTCGCGAATCTCCAAATTCAATTGATCCAATATCGTAGTAGAACGATACCGTTTTGTTACGTTTTCCAGAGTAATGACCGGCATCACGATCTCTCCTTTCGCTCTGCTTGAATTAATTCGATAAGTTGTTCATCTTGCAAACCGAGTAACGCAGCTTCATTCAGCAGCTCTTGTACTAACCGCCGCAATGTTCCGTCTTTTCGTTTCGTTAGCAGTTTATTGCGTGCATCTGCGGAGACAAATGTACCGAGTCCCCGTTTTTTATAAATAAGTTCCGCATCCAGCAAAATTGTCAACCCCTTCCCCGCAGTCGCAGGATTAATGTTGAATAGCTCTGCCAACTGATACTGCGAGTACACTTTATCGTCCGCTTGTAACGTACCATCAATAATTTCCGTCTCTAACCATTCTGCAATTTGTATATAAATCGGCTTTTCTCCATCCATGTTGATCAAGAGCTTCACCACCTTTAGGTTACCCAGTACATTACTGTTGTAATGTACTATACTCGTTTTTATAGTCGTTTGCAAATGAATATAAAAAAATGCAAGGCTCAAGACCTTGCATCCCAAAGTACAAAAATATTGGCAAACAGCAATATCAATGCATAAAAGCTTCATTTTCTGCACATGCTAGCTATTTATACTGTATGTAAGGAGAGGATGAAATGAATACAGTAAAAGATTTTCCTATTCAGCAAAATAGATTATTGAATGCAGGCTTTCTATTAGTTTGCTTATGTTTATTAGACGCCGTTTTCACTGATTATGGTCTGCGACTTGGTTATATAGAGGAAGCCAATCTGCTAGTAGCGTTTATGTATGATCAAAGTATTGCTTTATTTTATATAGTGAAATTGGGCTTACCTTTACTTCTTTTATATATTGTGGCGATTCGTGCATCAGGTATAATTGTACGGATTTCGCTAACAACTGCATTGTTTCTTTATATTACGGTGCTATTCGTTCATATATTCTGGCTGATCGTGGTCGCAATCTAACAGGTGGATAATCACCCCTTCTATACATCGTATTTGTTGTATACTACTTGTATCAATACGCGGAAAGAAGGGGTTATGATTGAATAATGCACGAACATTGCAAGCGCTATCAATCGGGATGCCACGGTCATTAAAAACGGTGGATGGAAAAGACTTTGTGAGCGCCATTTGTAAACAGGCTACGGATGAAGCATTTCTTTCAGTGGACGGTTTCAAAGGAGACGGGATTGCGGATACGAAGCATCATGGTGGGCCTGACCGTGCAGTCTGTATGTATTCAGAAGAACACTACGCTCTTTGGGAGAAACAGTTTTCTTGTACATTGTCCCCTTCTACATTTGGAGAAAATCTCACAGTAGGTGGAATGCTTGAGGATAAAGTATGTATAGGGGATATCTATCAAGTGGGAGATGCGGTCATCCAAGTGACACAAGGTCGGGTTCCTTGTAGCACAATCAGTCAGCGGACAGGTTTGCCTGGTCTGATGAAAGAGATGATTAAAACTGGACTTACAGGCTATTTATGTCGTGTCGTTGAAGAAGGAATGGTTCATTCAAATTCTACAATTACGTTGTTGCAACGCGATCCAAACAACGTGTCAATTCTTTACGCTAACGAAGTATACTTTCAACGTCCAAAAGATCAGGACGGGTTAAAACGAATTTTAGCTGTCGATGCGCTAGCTGACGAGTGGAAAGACATGCTAATGAAACGTTTGGAAAAATTACAGACTACTTAAAAAGAACGGACCACACGAATTGTGGTTCGTTCTTTTTCTATTATATAAGTTGTTTCACTAATTCACGATTTCGTTCCTTGAACAGTTCGTTATGAGAAGAGACCATTCCGTTCTGATTCGCTTCAGGGTCAATATACTTCTTGGCGCAGTTCACGGCATTGGCAGCATCTTGGAATGCTCCCGCGATTAAGTGCAACTTGCCATCATGGCTTAGCACATCACCAGCCGCATACATCCCTTCTATGGATGTAGCGCTCGTGCAAGTACCTGCAATTTGGTCGTGCTCTGTTAGCTCCACACCTAGCTGCTGATCGCCAATCAATGAGGTATCGCGCTCGTAGCCGTGATTGATGATCACTTCATCCACTGCTATCGTTACGACTGTTAAATCGTCATTATGTTGCAGTTCAACTTTCTCGATCGCACTATGATCTTCAGACGCAATGAACCGAGTGATATTCGTATTGAAGTGGCAGACAACACCACTCTCCAAAAGTTGTCGCACTTGCGCTTCATGCCCATTCAAATTGTCTTTCCGATAGGTTAAATATACTTCTTTAGCTATCGGTTGTAATTCATTTGCCCAATCGATTGCTGCGTTACCACCACCCGAAATGAGAACAGTCTTGTCTTTGAAACGTCCTAGAGACTTTACCGTATAGTTCAAATTCGATACTTCAAAGCGTTCCGCACCTTCCACTTCGATCTTCTGGGGATTTAATATACCTGTTCCTGTCGCTACTATTACTGTCTTGCTGTAGTGAATCGTACCGGAAGAACCATGCAAAGCAAAGTAATTTTCTTTTGTCTTTTCAATTTTAATAATTTTTTCATTGAGTACTACTTCAGGATCAAATGTTAATCCTTGAGCTACAAGACGCTCGATTACCTGTGCACCTGGAGCAGGAGTAATACCCCCGATGTCCCAAATCATTTTTTCTGGGTAGACATGGACTTTCCCACCGAGTTGCGGCTGGTATTCAATGACTTTCGTCTTCATTTCGCGCAATCCACTGTAAAAAGTAGCATATA
The DNA here is from genome assembly GCF_002109325.1 of Sporosarcina ureae. GTDB lineage: Bacteria > Bacillota > Bacilli > Bacillales_A > Planococcaceae > Sporosarcina > Sporosarcina ureae_C. Next base: position 1,821,300 of record NZ_CP015348.1, read on the forward strand.
ATCCTGCAGGTCCACCGCCGATAACCGTAACATCCAGTAGCTGATCTTGTTTCATTTCATCTTCTCCTTTTAAAAAGTAATTGACAACGCTCGCATTTCAATTTATAGTTTTGATTATACTGATATTGATAATCATTATCAATGATTATTTAGTAGGAAAGGTAGGAGCCCATAAAATGGTTCGCTTGTATACAGAAAATCTGCAAGTTTCATATGATGACCGCCTCATCGTCAAAGGGCTGTCGGTAAAAATACCTGACCAGAAAGTAACTGCAATTATTGGAGCAAATGGATGTGGCAAGTCCACTTTCTTAAAAGCCGTTACTCGTTTGATTCCACATCAAGCCGGGGATGTCGTACTAGATGGCGGTAGTATCATTAAACAAAAGACGAAACAACTTGCACAAAAGATGGCGATTCTTCCTCAAACACAAGAAGCCGCCAGCGGATTGACTGTTGGTGAGTTAGTGTCCTATGGTAGATTTCCTTATCAAAACGCGATGGGACGTCTAACTCCCCATGACATGGATGTCATCAACTGGGCACTTGAAGTTACCAATACGACTGATTTTAAACATCGTCAAGTCGACACGTTATCCGGAGGTCAACGTCAGCGTGTGTGGATTGCGATGGCTCTTGCCCAAGAGACAGACATCATATTCCTCGATGAGCCCACTACCTATTTGGATATGGCACATCAGTTAGAAGTACTTGAGCTGTTGCAAAGGCTCAATGAAGAACAGCAACGCACCATCGTCATGGTTTTACATGACTTGAATCAGGCAGCACGTTTCGCTGATTTCATCATTGCGATGAAAGACGGAGAAATTATTCGTGCCGGCATGTGCGAAGATGTAATTTGCCCCGACATACTGCGAGAAGTATTTCGCATCGACGCTGAAATCGGAACGGATCCACGAACGGGTAAACCGTTATGCATCACATATGATCTACTCAAAGGAGACGAATAACTGTTGAAGAAATTTCTATTACCTGCCCTTTTGCTAATCGTACTTGCGTTAGCAGCTTGCGGCAATAAACAAGATGAACCAGCGAAAGAAGATACACCTGCAAAAGAAGAAGAAACAAACGGTACCATTACGTATGAATCCGAAGATGGTCCAGTAGAAGTACCGGCTGACCCGCAACATGTCGTCGTATTATCAAGTTTTGCTGGTACTGTGCATGAATTGGGCGTTAA